>CAJQNG010000001.1 GCA_905479635.1 uncultured Boseongicola sp.
GGGCCGCACGTCAAAGGCATAGGTGATCGCACCAAGCGAGGTCGAGGTGCCGATGGCGGCAAGTCCCGCCACACCCGCACCCACAACCAGGACCTTGGCCGGGGGCACCTTGCCCGCCGCCGTCACCTGCCCGGTGAAGAACCGGCCAAAGTTGTTGCCCGCCTCGATCACCGCGCGATAGCCGGCGATATTGGCCATGGACGACAGCGCGTCCATTTTTTGTGCGCGACTGATGCGCGGGACCATGTCCATTGCGATAACGCTAGCGCCCTGCCCTTTGGCAGTATGCAAAAGCTGGTCGTTGGCGGCCGGGTAGAAGAACGAAATCAGCGTCTGCCTGTCCGACAGCTTTTTGGCTTCGGCATCTGTGGGGGGGCGAACCTTGGCGACGATCTCGGCATCTTTCCAAAGGGAAGCACCAGAGACGACAGCGACGCCCGCCTCTTTGTAGGCGGCATCAGAGAAGCCCGCGGCCTCGCCGGCGCCTTTCTGGATCATACACTCATAGCCGAGTTTTTGCAGGTCCTTGGCGCTGGCTGGCGTCATCGCCACCCGTGCTTCACCGCTTGCGCTTTCTTTTGGCGCTCCGATCTTCATGGACTATCCCCTGAATTGTATTGTTGTTGGCAGACTTGTATCGTTTCATCGCGATGTCTAATCGCACCGCCAAATTTTCTCAATGCCCTAACGTCGGCAACGCCTGCGGCCCTTACAGCCAGCGCCGGGTTTGGAACATGTATGCCTCATATTGCGCGCCAAATGCGGTTGTCAGGCGGGCTTCCTCACCGGTGATGAAACGTCGGATCAGGACCCATGCAAGAACCGGAACAAGAAAAAATCCGAGCAATTTGCCCCAGATCAAGGAAAAGCCTGCGAGGATCAGGAGATCTGCAAGGTAGATCGGATTGCGCGAAAGGCGGAATATGCCGGTGGTAATGAGAGCTGAAGGGGATTGTCGCGGAAAAACCGCAGTGCGCGCCCGTGCGAACTCAACAAGCGACGCAGCGATCAAGGCGGCTGCTGAACCTAAAGCGATGAAACCGGGCACAGATGCCGTCCCCCAAGGCGCGGCAAGCGGCACATTCCATGTAAGCAGTAATGCCGCGACGGTCCAAACTGGCGGGAGATCAATCCATTTCATGGACACCACCCTAGCGTCGGAAGGTTGTTGCGGCTATGGGCTTTGCGCATGACAGATTTTGAAGCGACCCGCCGATTCTTCCACCTTCCCAAGGGCATGATTTACCTTGATGGGAATTCGCTTGGGCCCCTCCCGAAATCCGTGCCTGCCCGACTTGAGGCGATGGCGCGCGACGAATGGGGAGAGATGCTGATTACCGGCTGGAACCGTGCGGGGTGGATGGCCATGCCACGCCGCGTTGGTGACCGCGTGGGCCGCCTGATCGGCGCGCCTGATGGCAGTGTTGTGTTGGGCGATACGTTGACGATCAAGGTGTATCAGGCGCTGGCGTCTGCCCTTGAGATGCGGCCCGAGCGACGTGTTATCTTAAGCGATTCCGGGAACTTCCCCAGTGATCTGTATATGGCTGACGGGCTTGTTAAGTCACTTGATCGCGGACTTGAATTGAAGATCGTCGCACCGAAAGAAGTGGCCGACCATATTGACGAGACAGTCGCCTGTCTGATGTTGACCGAAGTGGATTACCGCACGGGGCGACGCCACGACATGCCTGCATTGACCACAAAGGCCCACAAGATGGGTGCTTTGGCGATATGGGACTTGGCGCATTCCGCAGGTGCATTTCCGGTCGATGTACTTGGGGGCGGCGCGGATTTCGCCGTGGGGTGCACGTACAAATACCTGAACTCCGGCCCCGGCGGCCCTGCCTTCATCTATGTAGCACCCGGGATCACCGAAGATGTCCGCCCGGCATTGTCGGGATGGTTGGGGCATGAAGCTCCGTTTGCCTTTGATCTGGATTACCGCGCCGGTGCGGGCATTGACCGGATGCGGGTCGGCACGCCTGCGATGCTGCAGATGGCGGCTCTTGATGCAGCACTGGACGTCTGGGACAACGTCGATATGGACGATCTGCGGGCACGATCAATCGAGCTGATTGATCTGTTTATCGCCGAGGTCGAGGCACGCTGCCCGGCCGTGACGCTGGCTTCGCCGCGCGATGGTACAAAGCGTGGATCGCAGGTCGGCTTCCGCCACCCCGAGGGCTATGCCGTGATGCAGGCGTTGATCGCTCGCGGTGTAATAGGTGATTTCCGCGCGCCAGACATCATGCGCTTTGGCGTGACGCCACTTTATATTGGCGAGGCAGAAATTCTTGGCGCTGTCGGACATCTGGAAGAGATATTGAACACCAACGAATGGGACACGCCGGTCTTCAGGACGCGTGCTGCGGTGACATAATGCGTGAATGGGAACCAACGGACGCTGAGGCGAGCTATGCGGTTTACTATCAGGCCGTCCATAGTGGCGCGGGCAATCACTATTCCCCCGATCAGCGGCACGCATGGGTGCCGTCTCCGGTGTTGCCGGAATGGTGGTTGCCACGGCTGTCGGCATCCAAGGCCTGGGTAACCTCAGACGAGCACGGATTGACCGGATTTATCAGCCTGCGCGAGGTCGGATATCTTGATATGTTTTTCGTCGCCACCCGCGCACGCGGGAATGGCACAGCATCACAATTGTATGAAAGGCTGTTGGAACAGGCCCGCGAGACTGGTCTTGATCGCCTGGCCACGCATGCAAGTCATTACCTGCGCCCGTTTCTTGAAAAACGCGGCTGGCACGTTTTGGCAATAGAGGCCGTGACGCGTTTGGAAGTCGAGCTTGAGCGGTTTGAAATGGAACTGCCTCAGGTTGACAGCCAGGTCTCATAATCGCTGACAAGAAGATGCGTGGGAGCCACGTCCTCCTCGACTGCCGCAAACCGTCCAATGGGATCGCGGAAGAGGTTGTCAGTCACATCGTCGTTGACGGTAGAGACCTCGCCAATCAGCACATCGCCCCCTTCGCCCCAGAACGAATGCCAGTCGCCGGGCATCAACGTCACGCTTTCGCCCGGAGCAAACATCAGTTTCTCACCGGGACCGAAAGGTCGCTCGATCCCGTCGCAAAGCACCATGCCACCTCGATCTTCTGCGAAGTTGCCTTGGTCGTCGGATCCAAAAAGCTCGATCACCATCGTCGCGCCGCCACGATTGATGATATCTTCGGATTTGATCACATGGGTGTGCATCGGGCTGATCTGGTCTTGGCGCGAAATCAGCAGCTTTTCTGCGTAGACCATGCCGCCGCCGCGCTGCAAGTCAGCCAGTGACCCGTTCCGAAGCGTGAATAGAAACAGGCCCAGCGCATTGAAATTTCCCTGACCGTAATCTGTGATGTCCCAGCCCATCCGGGCATCGACGATCCGGCGTGCATCGCTACGGGCGCGAAATTCGTCCGCAGACCAGTAGGCAAAAGGTGGAAGGGTAAAGCCGTGGTGACGGATAAGATCATCCGCCGAGGCCATGATGTCATTTATTGCCGAGCGCTTCATGACGCAAGTTTACGATGGTCCGCCGAGAAAATCACGCGCTTTTCAGACGCGACGTGCGATCGCTGGATTTCCACGCAACAAGCGCTTGTCCGAAGGCTTCAAACAGCGGGCGCGACACCGGATCTTCGGCCGCCTTGTATTCCGGGTGCCATTGGACCCCAAGCGTGAAGCCCGGCGCACCGTCCACGTAAATCGCCTCGGGTGTGCCATCGTCGGCCCAACCGTCGATCACGATCCGGTCGCCTTTATCCTTGATCCCCTGACCGTGCAGCGAGTTGGTGCGCACAACTTCCGCCCCCATAAGCCGGTGGAACATGCCGTCCTTTGTGAACGTGACGTTCTGGCAGATTTCAAATTTTTCTTCGATTGTCCCGTCGGGTGGCATCCGGTGGTTCACCCGGCCCGGCAGGTCCCGGATTTCAGGATGGAGCGAGCCGCCCATGGCGACGTTCAATTCCTGAAAGCCCCGGCAAATCGAAAGGATCGGCTGCCCACGCGCCACACATTCGCGGATCAAAGGCATCGTCACACTGTCGCGCGCCTCGTCAAAGGCGCCATGCGCCTCGGTCGGTTCTTCATTGTAGTGCTCTGGATGGATGTTTGCGCGCGCGCCAGTGAACACAAAACCGTCGCAGGCCGCCATCAGGTCAGATACATTCACCAATGCAGGGTCCGTCGGCACGATTAACGGAAGTGCGCCGGAAACATCGCAGACAGCCTCGCTGTTCATCCGACCGCCTGAATGGGCCGGATATTCATCATTAACTAGGAAGAAATTCCCGATAATGCCAACAACTGGTCGCACGCGTGATATCCCCTTCGATTGAGGACTTTCTAAGCGAAAGACTTATCCTTGATAACTGCACCACGCGCACAAGGACCTGTGCGTCACGTGCATTTTTGCACGCTCAGCCCAGTTTTCCCGTCGTTGCCTATTGCGAGGCTTTCAGTTCCAACCGGCGACGATGCAGAACCGGCTCGGTATAGCCGGACGGCTGCGTACGCCCCTCAAAAACCAGTTCGCAGGCAGCCTTGAAGGCAATCCCGCCGAATCCGGGTGCCATCGGGCGGTACAAGGGATCTGAAGCGTTCTGGCCGTCAACGACCGCTGCCATGCGCTCCATGATTTCCTGCACTTCATCGCGGCTGATAACATCGTGGTGCAGCCAGTTCGCGATATGTTGCGCCGAGATACGGCAAGTCGCGCGATCTTCCATCAGGCTGACATTGTTGATGTCCGGCACTTTCGAGCAGCCAACACCCTGATCAATCCAGCGCACCACGTAGCCAAGAATGCCTTGCGCGTTGTTTTCGACTTCACGGGTGATCTGGCGTTTGTTCCACATCTGAAATGACGCCAGCGGGATATCGAGAATCTGGTCGACGTGCGCGCGCGCGCCCACTGCTTTCAGCTTTGCCTGAACGGCAAAGACGTCGACTTTGTGATAGTGCAGCGCGTGCAGTACCGCCGCCGTCGGAGACGGCACCCAGGCGCAATTTGCGCCGGCTTGCGGATGTTCGATCTTGGATTGAAGCATCGCAGCCATCAGATCTGGCATGGCCCACATGCCTTTGCCAATCTGAGCCTTGCCGGACAGTCCACAGGCGAGACCAATATCGACGTTGTGTATTTCATAGGCCGAAATCCAAGCTTTGCGCTTGATCCAGTCTTTGCGGCTGAAGGGGCCTGCTTCCATCGAGGTGTGCAGTTCGTCACCGGTCCGATCCAGAAAGCCGGTATTGATGAAGGCCACGCGCGACTTCGCGGCGCGAATACATTCCATCAGGTTCACCGACGTGCGGCGTTCCTCATCCATAATGCCAAGTTTGACCGTATCTTGCGGCAAGCCCAGCGCTTTTTCGACATGGGTGAATGTGTCGTCAGCAAAGGCGACCTCTTCCGGGCCGTGCATCTTTGGCTTCACCACATAGACCGAACCCGTGACGGAATTCCCGCCGTCCCGTGCCAGATCGTGCTTGGCGATCAAGGCGGTGATCATGGCGTCCATCAGACCTTCGAATATCTCGTGTCCACCGCGGTCAAGGATAGCCGGATTGGTCATTAGGTGACCGACATTGCGCACCAGCATAAGCGCGCGCCCCTTCACCGTGACATCGCCGCCATCTGGGCCGGTAAAGGTCTTGTCGGGGTTAAGGGCACGGGTAATTGTTTTCCCGCCCTTTTCAAAAACGTCCGTTAGGTCGCCCTTCATCAGGCCAAGCCAATTGCGATAGGCCTGCACTTTGTCTTCGGCATCGACGCATGCAACGGAGTCTTCGCAATCAAGGATGGCGCTGACGGCGGCTTCAAGACGGACATCCGCAAGGCCCGCCTGATCGCGGCTGCCAATCGGGTGTGTGCGATCAAAGACCAATTCCGCATGGAGGCCGTTGTTGCACAGCACGATTGCCGTGGGCGCTTTGGGGTGGCCCTGAAAGCCGACAAACTTCGAGGGATCGGCAAGGGGTTGGTCATCAACGAGGAGCGCCCCGTCATGAACATAATAGCGGCGGGCATCGGCGTGGCTTAGGCCCTCAAGGGCAAAGGCTTCGTCGAGAAACACCCGCGCTTTTGCGACAACGCGTGCGCCGCGGCCCTTGTTATAGGCCCCTGATGGCCGCGTTCCGTCGGTTGCATCAGTGCCATAAAATGCGTCATACAGACTGCCCCAGCGCGCATTTGCGGCATTGAGCGCGTAGCGTGCATTGGTGATCGGCACGACAAGCTGTGGCCCCGGCACTCTGGCAATCTCGGGATCTGTGTTGGTGGTGGTGATCTCGAAGGTTTCGCCAACAGGCACGAGATAGCCGATCTCGCTTAGAAACGTCGTGTATGCAGCATGGTCATGGGGCTGGTTGCGATGGCGGATATGCCAGTCATCGATCTGCGTCTGGATCGCTTCACGTTTTTCGAGGAGTACGCGGTTTTTTGGCCCAAACTCATGCGCCAGTGTGCTGAGGCCGGCCCAGAACGCATCAGGCGTCACGTCGCTACCCGGAAGGGCTTCGGTTTCGACAAACTCTGCAAGCTGTGTGCTTACGGCAAGCCCTGCTCGATCAACGCGTTCCGACATGACTGAAGCTCCCTAAGATTTTGTAAGGGGACGCTTAGAATACTGTCCAACCGGAGGCAAGAGACTGTATACTCAGGTATTCCGCGCGCGACGACACCGCTCGGAGCAATATTTGACCTCATCCCAGACCTTGGCCCATTTCTTACGCCACTCAAAAGGACGACCACATGTAGCACAGACCTTGGACGGCAGATTGGCTTTCGTCTGTTTTGCCATTTCGCTTGCCAATCCCGCTTTGCTAAGCCACCCAAATGCAGATGCCCGATACATTTACACATAGACGCACATCGCGAAATGCCACCAGCTATGCGCTGGTTGGCGGTGCAATCGTTGTTTTGTTGGTGATGATCGTCTGGCTTGAGGCGCATCCGTTGATTGTCGCGCTCTTTGGGGTGCTGATCGCGCCGGCAATCTGGACGATTATGGCAAACACCGAAGCCAAGCTAACGGTCACAGATGATGCAATATCCTGGCAGGTGGGCGCGCGTGGCGATGAAGTGGAGTTAAGCGACATCGACTATATGCGCGCACGCACCGCGCTTGATTTGTCTCAGCGGGTTGCCCTGTTTCGCCATTCCGGGCCGAAACTGCACATTCCGGGGCCGTGCCTGCCATCGGGGCGGCAGTTGGACGAAGCTTTGGGAGCGCGCAACGTTACGGTGAAACGCCTTTTCTAGGCCGGAAAACGCATTTTATTCGGCAAGGCCCGGCAAAAATGACCGCTTTTAATTCATTCGCCTTAAAGTTGCCCAATTCCCGCGATTGGGTCCAATGGTTGCGTGGAGAAGAAAAAAGACATGCCGCTTGAAACTACCCCCTACCTGGCCGGCCTGACATCAACCCTGTCGGGCCCGGTGGGGATTGCGTTTTCGCTGACACTTTTGGGCGCGCTGACTATGGGCAGCTTGCGCCGCTTCAGCCGAGCCGCGATAGCGGACAGGTCTAAGCCAATGACGGCATCCGATCTGCCGCGCGAATTGCTTATTCCCGTGGTGCGCAATGACCCCGACTTTGTGGCTCACTCTGCTGTGGCAAACCGCGTTTCTGATCTTTTTGCACGCTGCGATTGGACGCAGTTGTCACGCGAGATCTCGGTTTGGGAGCGTCGCCTGGACGCAACACCCGGCGGAACGCGCCACCACGACATCGCGGTCGAAACCTGCCTTTTGCCACTTCAAACCTGTCTTGACGAGGCCGCGCGCGGAAGCCTCGATGATCTAGAAGAAGCAGACGAGATGATTGCCGGCTATGTTGCGCGCCACACCGACGCGCCGGGCGATCCGGTGCATGCGGTATTGGCTGCTTGCGCGCATATGCTTGTGGCTGACAACTGCCGCGCCGAGTTCTGGCCAGACAGCGAGCGCAAGCGCGCATGGCGTCACATGGCGCAACATTATCTCAAAGCTGAGGCCATTTTGGCACCTTTTGATCCGGTTGCGCAGATGTCCCCTTTGCTGGCAAGCGCCTTTTACGAACTCGCGCTTGGAATGCCTGATGCTGGCGCGCGCCTGAAGCCTGCTTTCGAGGACTGGATAGACCTTGATCCATCTAACCCCGCGATCTACGCCGTTCATATGCCCCAGAGTTTCGGTGATGGGCCGATCAATCTCAAATCGTTCAATGAAGAAGCCCGCCGCGCCGAAGCGCGCACGAGTGAAACACTTGGACAAGGCGGGTTTGCGTTATGCGTCCTACCCTCTTTGGCTTATTGTCCCGAACTGCGCGAGCATATTGATGCGGATCGCCTTTCGGCCGCTTTATTGGATCTTGCACGCTTGTCCGGCACGCAAGCCGACGTGAACTGGGCGGCAGCCACGCTTATTAAAGAGCGCGAACTTGCAAGCGGCGCTCGTCGCGACACCTATCGAGACGCATTTGATTCCCTTGTGCGGCGTCATCTGGGCGTGATCTATCCGCGCCTCTGGCATATTTCTCTTGACAATATTCGCGCTCAATTGGCCGACACGTTCGAGCGCACAGGTGACCCGAAAATCACAGAAAATCCTGAATTTCCGGTCTATTCCGCCAGTGCCGCCTGACCTTCAGGACGCGCAAGCGGGCGGACGTCTGCCAGAGATCGACAATATCGCTGTTCGCGCGTGTAGCGCTGCATGTCGCCGCGCATCCAGTCGTTACGAATAGGGCC
>CAJQNG010000002.1 GCA_905479635.1 uncultured Boseongicola sp.
GAAGCGACAGCGGAGAAGGTGTGGGACCACATGGACTTCTCCCGCGCCGTCGAAGCCATGATCATGACCACGCCCGCGGCTTCGCTGCAGGGATTTCGCAAAGGTATCCAAAAGTGGGGCCCGGACAACGAGACCATGATCTACTGGGGCGGGCGTTTGGATTCCAAAGGCCTTCTGCTGACGGGAAATACCACGGTGGTCTACACATTCATGTGGATCGACCTCAAGGATGGCCCCATGGTCATGGAGACCCCGCCCAACGTGTTGGGCATCATCGACGATGCGTGGTTCCATTACGTCTGTGATTTCGGTAACGCTGGCGATGACAAGGGCAAGGGCGGGAAGTTCCTGTTGGTGCCGCCTGGCTACAAGGGCGAACTGCCCACAGATGGCTACTTCGTGAAGAAGTCAAAAACCTACGGCCACTGGCTGGCGATGCGCGGTTTCATGACGGACTTCGATCCGGTTCCCGTGGTCAAGAACATGAAGGGGCATTTCCGTCTCTATCCCCTCGGTAGCGAACCGAAGGAAGTGAAGTGGGTCAACACAGCGATGAAGGACTTCAACACCCTGCACGCCCAGGATGAGACCTTCTTCGACGAGGTCAACATCACGGTCCAGGAAGAGCCGAACTCGGCCGAGAGTTCCGAGATCCTCGGGTTGCTGGCCTCCATCGGCATCCAGAAGGGCAAGCCTTTCAAGCCAGACGCCCGGATGAAGAAGATCCTCGCCGAAGCCGCCGCAGTCGGCACCGCCGCCCAACGCACTATCCTCTTCCGCAACCGCGACACGGACACCGTGATCTGGCCGGGCAGCAAAAGCTGGGAGCTAGGCTTCGCTGGTGGCAGCCACGAGTTTCTCAACGACGGCGTCAGTCTGATCAATTCGCGTGTCCGCTTCCACTTCTATGCGACCGGAATCACACCGGCGATGGTCAAGCCTCCAGTCGGCGCGGGATCGCAGTATGTAATCGGTATGCGTGATGCCGAAGGGAAGGCACTCGTCGGCAGCAAGACCTATCGAATCCACATTCCGCCAAACGTTCCAGCCAAACGCTTCTGGGATATCACCGTCTATGACAATCAGACGCGTTCGCTGTTGCAAACTGACAATCCTTACCCGGGCGTCACCAGCATCGACAAGGCGACCGTACAGAACGCGGACGGTTCTTATGACGTCTACATCGGCCCGAAGAAGCCCGACGGAAACGTCAACTGGATTCAAACCGATCCATCTAAAGGTTGGAACATGCTGTGGCGCATCTATGGCCCCGAACAGGCCTGGTACGATGGCGAATGGCGGCCCAGCGATATTGAAGAGGTCGAATAGCACTAACAGAACGCGGGTCTCCGGCGCCTGAACGATGCCGGGGATCCAACAACCAACTGAACCCAAGGAAGGTCAATATGACAACGTTTAAGGAATTGATGGACGAACTCGCCCAAGCGCGTGACGAGCTTCGCCTGCAACTGCATCTGGGAACCAAGGAGGCTGAAGACGAATGGAACGAGCTGACCAAAGAGTGGGATACGTTCCTGTCCAAGAGCCAGTTCGACAAGAGCGCCGATGAAGTCGGTGAGGCCGCCCGTGACCTCGGTCTCAAGATGAAGGCCGCCTATGATCGCGTTAAGAAAGCGGAAAGCTAAGAAACGCTTAGGGCCGACTGTTCCAAGAGAGGCACATTATGGAAGATGGGATTCTCCAGCAGCTCTTGCACTGGTTCGAGATTCAGAATCGGGACAATCTCTATTGGGCAGTCGGCATACTTCTTGGGGCCTACCTGTTGCGGAATCCGCTTGCAAAACTGTCGCTGGCAATCGGCGCGTGGGTGGTAAAGGGGCTCGGGGCGACGCTGACGGATGACCTCCGCACTGCGCTTATGCCCGCCACCATGATGATGTACACATCCTACGGTTGGCTCATTGCGCTGAATCTGCTGGTTCTGCCGGACAGTTTCTCCGAGGTTCTCGAGAAGATAGTCTTTTCCGTGATGATCGCCGCGGTCTTCTCGGCTGTTTACGAGGTGATCGTGCCGCTTGGCAAAGCGTTGAACACCGAAAAGATGATTGGTGCGAAAAATCTTGGTGGCGACTGGGTTCTGAAAGTGGCGCAGGTGGTGGTGGTTGTGCTGGCGGTTGCCTCGATCCTCGAAATCTGGGAAATCAACATTGGCTCAGCGATGACCGGCCTCGGTGTCTTTGGTGCAGCAATGGCGTTCGCTGCACAGGATTTCGTACGCAACATGATTGCCGGTATGAGCAACATGAGCGAGGGCCGATTCAAGCCGGGCGATTTCATCCAACTGGAAAACGGCGAAATGGGCACAGTTGAGCGGATCGAACTCCGCTCGACCCTAATACGCAAGACCGACCAAAGCACGGCCTTCCTTCCCAACGGCGATCTTGCAAACGGCCAGATCGTCAATTTTACCACCCGCGCACATCGGCGTATCTACTGGACTGTGCCGCTGCGGGGCGATACGACCGGCGCGCAGGTCACCGCAATTCGTGATGGGATCTTGAAATTCGTTGACGAAAGCGATGATTTTTTGATCTCGGCGGATTTCCCAACCCGTGTTCGAGCTTCAACCGTGAGCAATGACGGGATCATGCTGTTCGTCTACGTCTTCACCCAAACCAATGAATACACAGAGTTCCTCGGCGTGCAGGAAGACCTGGTGCTCAAGGTCGTTGATCTTGTGCAGACCTCGGGGGCGCATTTCTCAAGGCCGCTGACCTAATTTCAAACTCAACCGCGCCGCTGCTCTTGCTGAGTGGCGCGGTCTCGGTGAGGCATGAAGGGCAGTCATATTGTCCTTGCAGAGACGAGTTCGAATTGGTCTGACAGCACCCGACATTCGCATCACCCGGATTTCCGGTACTTCTCTGCACCGCCGCACGGCTGCTTCGAGCCCAAATCGGCCTCCGTCAGGCG
>CAJQNG010000003.1 GCA_905479635.1 uncultured Boseongicola sp.
CGCCTGCGTTGTACAGCGTTTTTCCGGATGCCCTGAAATCCTGCCATGCATTGTCGTATTGCAGGGTGCGTCCGGTCAGCGCCTGTCTGATCTCGTCTCCGCTCAGCCGGGTCCAGCCCTCTGCGGCGATGCCGGAACCCGGCCAGATCAACAGCGCCAAAAGGGCAAAGCGTCTCACCCTGGTCTCTCCTGTCTTGTGGTGCGTCGCGCCGGAGTCTAAGACCGCGCCTATCTGCTGAACAGTCACAAAAAGGTGCGCCACCCATGATCCCCCGCTATTCCCGTCCCGATATGGTCGCCATCTGGTCGCCGCAGACCAAATTCCGCATCTGGTACGAGATCGAAGCCCATGCCTGCGATGCCCAAGCGAACCTGGGAGTGATCCCGCGCGAAAGTGCCGCCGCTGTTTGGAAAGCGAAAGACGTTGAATTTGACGTCGCCCGCATCGACGAGATCGAGGCCGTCACCAAACATGACGTTATCGCGTTCCTCACGCACCTCTCTGAAATCATTGGAAGTTCTGAAGCGCGCTTTGTCCATCAGGGAATGACGTCTTCGGACGTTCTTGACACCACGCTAAATGTCCAGCTTGTGCGCGCTGCCGACCTTCTCATCACTGATATGGAGAATCTCCTCGCCGCACTGAAGACCCGTGCAATCGAACACAAGATGGACGTCCGCATTGGCCGCTCCCACGGAATCCACGCCGAACCCGTCACCATGGGCCTCACCTTTGCGCGCTTTTACGCTGAAATGGACCGCGGCCTTTCCCGGCTGAAGAACGCCCGCGGCGAGATCGCGACCGGCGCTGTATCCGGCGCTGTCGGCACCTTCGCCAACATTGACCCCGCGGTCGAGGCCCACGTCTGCAAACAACTTGGCCTCACACCCGAGCCTATTTCGACACAGGTCATCCCGCGCGACCGCCACGCCATGTTCTTCGCCACGCTTGGCGTCATTGCATCTTCTATCGAAAACATCGCGATCGAAATCCGCCACATGCAGCGCACCGAGGTCCTTGAAGCCGAGGAGTTTTTCTCCAAAGGCCAAAAAGGCTCCTCCGCCATGCCGCACAAACGCAACCCGGTCCTTACCGAAAACCTCACAGGGCTTGCACGTCTCGTGCGCATGGCGGTCGTGCCGGCGATGGAGAACGTCGCGCTTTGGCACGAACGCGATATCTCGCACTCCTCAGTCGAACGCGCCATTGCGCCTGACGCAACCATCACGCTGGATTTTGCGCTCGCGCGTCTCACCGGCGTAATAGAAAATCTGTTGATCTACCCTGATAATATGATGAGGAATCTCAATCAGTTCCGGGGCCTAGTTCATTCCCAACGTGTACTTCTTGCGCTCACCCAAAAGGGCGTCAGCCGCGAAGCCTCCTACCGTCTGGTGCAGCGCAACGCGATGAAGGTTTGGGAAGAAGGTAAAGACTTCCAGACCGAGCTTCTCGCAGACGCCGAAGTCACCGCCGTCATGTCTCCCGACGAGATCGCCGAGAACTTCGACCTCGGCCACCACACCAAACATGTGGACACGATCTTCGCCCGCGTGTTCGGCGAGACGTAAAGTGTAAAAACTGCCCAAAATCCCGGCTTTGACCAAAGCGCCGCGCGTGCTATTATTTTGTCACAATCGATAAAGGAGAGACAAATGAAGATGAAACTGCTTTTTGCCACTCTGGCCGTCACTGTGACACCCTCCCTCGCCCTTGCTATGGGCTGCGGCTTTGGACACGAAAAGACCGACACCGTCGCAATATCCTGCGCGGAAGGCTCGGTTTATAGTGCGGAGGCACAAAGCTGTGTCCCCCTCACAACCGGTTAACTGTGTATTTCCCTCAATGGCTACGGGCGGCTCCCTTCGGGCCGCCCTTTTGATCGGCGCGGGCCTTATCTCCAGCCCGGCGCTCGTCGCGTAAGTCGTCGCGCCCATCGCGCCACCAATACCAACCGAAACAACCACGATCTGCGACGATGGGTTCATCTGGGACAAGCCCACCAAAGCCTGCGTCACTCCCGAAGCCGCGGCGGACGGTCAATAGTCCCTTTGCTTAGATGCGGGCGAGCTTGCCTGGTCTGGGCGCTTGAACGACGCAACCCGCGTGCTTTCCTTGGGGGGCAAGCGACAAGAGCCTAATATACAAAGGTTTTGTGGCGCGGCGCTGGTATCCAATCTGTAACCGTTTTGCCTTGGCGTCCGGGTCCATGGAGGCGTGAAAATGTCGATAGATTGAGCGTTGGCAGATCCAATGGATCTGCCCGGCATGGCGCCGACTGTGCACCAGTCGGGGCGTGAAAAGCGGCGATCGTCGTGCGCCGGCTGTTGTCCAGTGGGTCGGTTCCCGCCATTTCCGCCCTTCCCGACAGCCTGCAGTCAGAACTCACTGTCCAGCAGGCCCGCATGTCGCCGGTCCATCACAACACCGTAAATGCTGTCGCGGCAGAAATTGCTAACCCGTCAAGCCTTGTGCGCCTTAGGTCGAATAGTGATTGTCACGGCGATCCTTGGGAAAAGATCGGCAATGTAGAAAACGAACGCCTCGCGCAGGTGCTCGAAGACGAAGCAATCGAAGTGGCGGCCATTGCTCTGTCCAAGCGGAAGGATTCCAGAGCCGCCGAACTTCTCGGACTTCTCTGCCAAGGGACCGCGCCCGCCGCATCACCTACGCGGTGTCCCCCACTGGTGCAGTAGCCCCATGCATGCCCCGCCACCTCGCCATTGTGCCTACAGAGCAACTTGATCCGTGCCCTATTCGCGCCTTTTCCGATGGGCCAGTCACGCGCGTCGGTGCCATCCTGAACTATTTCTCCGCCACGTTGCGCAACGACGTGTTGGACGGGCTTGATGTCGAAGACGCCGAATTTGCCGAACAGATCCGCAACGCTATCTTTACCTTTGCCAACATCAAAGACCGCGTCGCGAGCCGCAATATACCCCGCATCCAGCGCGATCTCGGCCAGACAGGCCTCTTAAGTGCAATTGCCGGGGCCGAAAGCGAAGACATTGCGACCATTGATTTCATCATGGAAAACATCTCGCAACGCCTGGCCAGAAGCATACGCGCCGAAGCTGCTGAAAAGCAGGGCGTCTCAACCGCTGACAGCGAAGCTGCGACAATGCGTATCGTCAATGTTGTGCGCGCGCTGGAAAGCAGTGGCGAGATTTTTCTCGTCGTCAAATACGAATGGCGAACACCGCTTGTGCCACCGCCGCCTGACTTCTATTTAGCCATTGCATGACGAAACCATCTTCAACCAAACCCGCGCCCTCGTCGCCCTTTGCCCACAGGGTGCAAAACATAGCGGCCCAATCCGTTTTGCGCGGGGCACTTTTGCTGCCCTATGCAACCCGCGTGCGCTTTGTCGGATGGCTTGTCCAAACCGTCGTCGCTCCGCTTGCGGGCTGGAACAAACGCGTGCGCGACAACCTTAATCTTGTGCTCCCCGACACTCCCGATGCCGAGACACGCCGCATCGCTGCTCGCGTTGCCAACAACGTCGGCCGCACCCTGATCGAGATTTACTCAGGCGAAGATTTTCTCGCCCGCGTCAAAGATGCCCCGCAAAGCGGTCCTGGCCTGTCCGCCATTCACGACGCCCAAAAACAGGGGCGCCCGATCGTTCTTCTGACCGCCCACATCGGCAACTACGACGCCGTGCGAGGCTCATTTGCAATGGCAGGGCAAACGATGGCCGCGCTCTATAAACCGATGCGCAATACGATCTTCAATGACCACTACGTCAAAGCAGTTAAACAGATCGCAAGCCCGGCTTTTCCAACAACAGCTCGCGGCCTTGCTTCTCTGATTTCACACCTGAAAAAAGGTGGCACAATTGGGATAGTAGGCGACATTGGCTCAACTGGCGCGCCGCTTCTGGAGTTCTTCGGCCACCCTGCGCATACACCTGTGTCTGCCGCCGAATGGGCGATCAAATACGACGCCCTTATGGTGCCAATCTACGGCCTGCGCCAGCCGGATGGTCTGACTTTCAACATCTTTGCAGACACGCCCATTCCAAACGGCGATCCCAACAAGATGATGCAAGCCTATAACGACAGCGTCGAAGCGGTGACGCGCGATCATATGGATCAGTGGTTTTGGATTCACAAGCGGTGGAAACGGGCCGCAAACGCCGTGGACATCTGAAACCTAACGCAGCTGCGCCGCTCCAAGGATGGGCCCAGACGTGGATTGCTGCACGAAAACAACAACCCGCACACCGTCCGGTACCTTGACCGACGCACGATACGTGCCGCGCCCGTTCCATTCTCCGATCTCGATCAGTTTGCGCACAATATTGTGGTACTCAAGCGTGCGACCTGCGTTCTCGCCTCGCCGGATATCAACCGTCGCACTTGGCGTCACCGTCGCCACTTGTACCACAGCCCCCTCCGACGGCATCGGCCCTGTCGCGCGGATCGATACTGACACCCGATCGCCATCCCGTCCAAGCGTTACAGCGGCCGGTTTCGCCGCCCTGCGATGCATCTCGATGTATTCCATAAGCTGCATCGTATTGGCCCCAGCCACACGATCCACGCCCCCGATGACCATCTGCGGCGTATAAATTGACCGCTTGCCCGCCGCGCGCGCATAGCCTCGCTGGCGGACCGTATGAGCCGGATCGGCAAATTCATCTTTCCAGCCGATATAATCCCAATAATCGACATGCAACGCCAGAACGATAATATCGCTGCGATCCGACAGTTCGGCCAGCATCTTGTCTGCGGGCGGACATGACGAACAGCCCTGTGATGTGTATAGCTCAACCACGACCGGATCATCCGCCGCTGCAAAAGAAGCAAGCGCCACCCAAATCGCCGAACACCAAACCAAAAGTCGCATAAACCTATCCATCTCGCCGTGAGACTGCCTGACTAGCCGCTCACAGACAAACACGCCAATCAACGTTTTGCGAGAGCACGTTACAAAAAGTCCTCAAAGTTTTGCGGATAATACTGTACACTATGGTATACAAATTACCTCATCCCCCTTGCGGACAACACATCCAAGGCGATAAAGACACCTCAATTCAATCGTTCACTAAAGCGAAACCGTCATACGAAGGGAACCACCCGACATGCCCATCACCGTTGGCCAGGATACCGCCAAAACCCGCAAAACGCTCACAGTCGGCGACCAGTCCGTCGCGTATTACTCTATTCCGGCTGCGCAAGCCGCAGGTCTCGGTGACTTCTCCCGCCTGCCCGCCGCACTGAAAGTCGTTCTGGAGAACATGCTCCGTTTTGAAGACGGCAAGACCGTGACCGTTGACGACATCAAGGCGTTTTCGGAATGGGCTGACAACGGTGGCAAGAACCCCCGGGAAATTGCCTATCGCCCCGCGCGCGTGCTGATGCAGGATTTCACCGGCGTACCTGCCGTGGTTGACCTTGCCGCCATGCGAGACGGCATCGTGGCCCTTGGCGGCGACGCCGAAAAGATTAACCCGCTGAACCCGGTCGACCTCGTGATAGACCACTCGGTGATGATCGACGAGTTCGGCAACCCCCGCGCTTTCCAAATGAACGTTGACCGCGAATACGAACGCAACATGGAACGGTACACTTTCCTGAAGTGGGGCCAGTCCGCCTTCAACAACTTCCGTGTTGTGCCACCGGGAACCGGCATCTGCCATCAGGTGAACCTTGAATACCTCAGCCAGACCGTCTGGTCCGACACCGACCAAAACGGCGAAATCGTCGCCTATCCAGACACGCTTGTCGGCACTGATAGTCACACCACAATGGTGAACGGCCTCGCCGTTCTCGGCTGGGGCGTCGGCGGCATCGAAGCCGAAGCCGCGATGCTAGGCCAGCCAATTTCAATGCTGATCCCTGAAGTCGTCGGCTTTGAGCTGACCGGCGCCATGCTTGAAGGCACCACGGCTACCGACCTTGTGCTGAAAGTCGTGCAAATGCTGCGCGCCAAGGGCGTTGTCGGCAAATTCGTCGAATTTTACGGCGACGGCCTTGACAATGTGCCCCTCGCAGACCGCGCAACCATCGGCAACATGGCGCCGGAATACGGCGCGACCTGTGGCTTCTTCCCGATCGACGCCGAGACACTCCGCTACCTCGAACAAACAGGCCGCTCAAGAGACCGCGTCGCCCTGGTCGAAGCCTATGCCAAGGAAAACGGCTTCTGGCGCAACACTGGCTATGCGCCCGTCTATACCGACACTCTGACCCTCGACATGGGCACAATCGTTCCGGCCATTTCAGGCCCCAAGCGCCCGCAGGATTTCGTGGCCCTTACCGACGCAAAATCCGCCTTCGCTAACGAGATGGAAAACACCTTCAAGCGCCCCATGGGCAAAGAAGTCGCCGTCGACGGCGAAGATTACACAATGGAATCGGGTAAGGTCGTGATCGCATCGATCACGTCGTGCACCAACACCTCGAACCCCTACGTGATGATCGGCGCAGGCCTCGTCGCGCGCAAAGCCCACGCTCTTGGTCTCAACCGCAAGCCATGGGTGAAAACATCGCTGGCTCCCGGAAGCCAAGTTGTCTCCGCCTATCTCGAAGCCGCCGATCTCCAAGACGACCTCGACGCGCTTGGCTTCAATCTTGTGGGCTACGGCTGCACCACCTGCATCGGCAACTCAGGCCCGATCCTTCCCGCGCTCTCCAAAGCAATCTCCGAAGGCGACCTCGTCGCCACCTCGGTCCTGTCAGGCAACCGCAACTTCGAGGGACGCATCTCGCCCGACGTGCGCGCCAACTACCTGGCATCACCACCGCTTGTCGTGGCCTACGCCATTGCCGGCACCATGGACATTGACCTTGCGACACAGCCCCTTGGCAAAGACCAGGACGGCAACGACGTCTATCTCAAAGACATCTGGCCCAGCCAGAAAGAGATCGCGGAAATGGTCGAAGCGACCGTGACCCGCGAAGCCTTCACGTCGAAATACGCCGAAGTCTTCAAAGGCGACGAGAAATGGCAGGGTGTTGAGACAACTGACAGCCTGACCTATGACTGGCCGTCCAGCTCGACATACGTCCAGAACCCACCCTACTTCGAGGGCATGTCGGCTGAACCGGGTGTAATCTCCGATGTAAAAGATGCCCGTGTCTTGGCGATCCTCGGCGACATGATCACCACGGACCATATCTCTCCCGCCGGTTCGTTCAAGGAGTCTACTCCGGCTGGCCGTTATCTCACTGATCGTCAGGTCGCCCCGCGCGAATTCAACTCTTACGGATCACGCCGGGGCAACCACCAGATCATGATGCGCGGCACCTTCGCCAACATCCGCATCAAGAACGAGATGCTGGACGGCGTCGAAGGCGGCTACACCACCGGCCCTGACGGCACCCAACAGTCGATCTTCGACGCGGCCATGGCCTATCAGGATCAGGGCATCCCGCTGGTGATCTTCGGCGGCGAACAATATGGCGCCGGTTCCTCGCGTGACTGGGCCGCCAAAGGCACAGCCCTTCTCGGCGTCAAAGCCGTGGTCGCCGAAAGCTTCGAGCGTATCCACCGCTCCAATCTTGTTGGCATGGGCGTCATCCCGTTCGAGTTCACAAACGGCGACAGCCGCAAATCGCTTGGTCTGAAGGGGGACGAAACCGTCTCGATCACCGGCCTCGAGGGCGATCTGAAACCGCTCTCGAACGTGCCCTGCACGATCACCTATGCCGGCGGCAAGACCAAAGACATCGAGCTGAAATGCCGGATCGATACCGCGATCGAGAAAGAATACATCGAACACGGCGGCGTTCTGCACTACGTGCTGCGCAATCTCGCTGCGGCGTAAAGTCAGCACCCTAAAATTAGAAAACCCCGTCGGCTTCCGGCGGGGTTTTTTATGGCTAGCAGGGCGCATGCCGGCAGTTAATGGCTCGATAGCCCGCTCGCAGCCCATTGCGGAGACTTGGTGGCAGTCGCTTGTAATAAGGCATAACTAAGCGCGACAGGCTGTCCTGATAGCGTCCATGGATCAGGCTGTGAAACCGCCGAAAATTAACTGCGGTCAGCCCAGAGCCCGTGCCATAGCAATTTCGATATCTATGAATTCTGGACAGACCCCGACGCCGTCCATGTCGGCAAATCTAGCACGGTGATAGATGTGGCGGGCTGACGTCATTCCCTTGTGACTGCGCAGGATAACCTGCTCATGGCCTACCGACCAAGCGGTCGCCAGCAATTGCTGGACAAGGGCCTCACCAACGCCGTGGCCTCTGGACGCTGAGTCTGACCCAAAGCCGAGTGACCTCAATACTGTGATGATCATGCCTCCCCCGATACATCCCGCAACCTGCCCATCTACGGATGCCAGAAAAAGCGCACCTTCCGGGTCGGTGTATTTGCGCGGCAGGTTTGCCAGCTCCTCGCCTAACTTGGCAAGCACAGGAGGAGGCTCGATGGCGTCCGGCACGATCGTGCCCGTCGCCCAGTCGGCAAATTTCCGCACAAGTGTTCGGATGGCTTGCAGCTCTGCCCGTGTTCGCGCCGAGACGACCGTAACCATAGTGCCCACGCCTTCAAGATCCGCCATGGGTCGGCTTGCCGTTTTGGCTGCGCCCTTAACTACTCCTATCGATGCGTCGGCAGATGGCAAATTATCATTGATCGATCCCGCCAAGGCGCGAATTTGTCCCAGATAACGGACGTCTCCCGATTTGCACTCTTAACCCGCCGGCAACATTGCCTGCCATCCCCCGCCATTGCTGCCCAAACCGCAACAATCCCGACCGAAACCAACTGTTTCCTAGGCATACCCAAAGAAATGCGGCAGGATGATGGCGTAAGAGTATGTGGGGTTTGTTATGAGTATCCAGCGGACAAGTGACTGCCTGCGAGTGATTGCCCGGGCGTTTCCAGCATCAGTACCGCCAATGGAAGGGGCCGCGCTTTTGGTCCTTATGGCTATCTGGCTGTTCGGTTCCTAACTCGACGCGACGTTTCGTGTTGACGAAGATTACTCGGCTGCCTGAGCGAGCGCCGGACGAATTCGCTTTTCCAAAATCACATCTGTCACCGGACCTGCAAACCGCAGCAACACGGTGCCATCGCTATCAAGAACAAACGTCTCGGGCACACCGTAGACGCCCCATTCAATCGCCATACGCCCTGCATCATCGCCGCCGACCCCTTCAAAAGGGTCGCCAAGTTCTGCCAGAAACGCTCGCGCCTTGCCGGCATCGTCCTTGTAGTTTACGCCGTAGATCGCAAGCCCTTCGTCCTGAAGCGCCATCAACTGTGGATGCTCCACACGGCACGGCGCGCACCAGCTGGCCCAGAAATTAACCAATTTCGGCCCCGGCTCTTCCAGCATGGCCCGCGTGAACGGCACCAGCCCCGGCAAGGGCGTAACCTCGACAACGGGCGCAGGCTGGCCAACCAAAGTCGACGGCAACGCATCCGGATCCATGCGAAACATGCCACCAAGAAACAACCCCGCAAGGCCCGCAAAAATTACCGGCGGCAACAGAGCCAAAGGCGGAATGCGCTTCATTTCTTCCGCCGCGCTTCGGCTTCGTCCAACGCCCGCTTAATGCGCCGCGCCTGTACCACACTTAACGCCACGACCCCCACCAAAAGCGCGATCGACACCCCGTAGGCAAGGCTCACTTCGACCGCATATGTCCCAAGATCAGGCATCAGGCAGCACGCTCCCGCACAGTGATGGCATGCACACGCCGTTTGCGAATTTCGCTCCGCGTGCGCAACAGCACAAGTGCTAGAAACAAAAAGATAAAACCGGCGAGACAGACAACAAGCGGAAGCCAGAACACATCCGAAATGTTCTCTTCTTTATCCAAAGACAGCGACGCCCCCTGATGCAAACCCTGGTTCCAGAAGTTCACGGCATACCGCGACAAAAACGCAAAAACAGACCCCACCAGACAAAGCACAGATGTCAAATCCGCAGCCGTATCCGGGTCATCAATCGCCGACCAAAGCGCCATATAACCAAGGTAAAACAGAAACAGGATCAGGAACGATGTCAGCCGCGGATCCCACACCCAAAACGTCCCCCACATCGGCTGCCCCCAGATCGCGCCTGTCATCAAAGCGATCAACGTCATCGTCACCCCGACAGGCGCCGCGGCCTTTGCCGCGAGTGCCGAAACGTGATGTCGGCGGATCAGCCAAACAAGCGACGTGACCAGCATCATCACCCAGATGTTAATCGCCATGAACGCCGACGGCACATGAAGGTAAATAATCTTAACGGTCGACCCTTGCCGAAAATCGTTTGGCGTAAAGAAGAACCCCCACACCAATCCAAATGACAACGCCACGCCCGCCAACACAAACGCAGGCCCCATCACCCGGTCGGTGAAGGCCATAAATCGGCGTGGATTTGCGTATTCCCAAAACGACATATTTCCTACCTAGTCTGGACGTTCAAGACCCACAAGACACGACACCGTCAGCACCCTAACGCAGATTGACGCGGAGCGCGGCCGCCCCCGCAAACGGCAATAACGCCAGCGTCCCAAGCGTGATCCCGGTCATAAGTATTAACGACGTCCCAGCCTCAAGCCCGTCCACACCGCGTCGCACCGTGTCAGCCCCGAATATCAACGTGGGAATGTATAGCGGCAACACCAAAAGCGACAGTAGAAGCCCGCCCCGCTTCAACCCCACAGTCAAAGCCGCCCCGAACGCCCCGATCATGCTTAACGCCGGGGTCCCCAAAGCAAGCGAAGCCACAAGCCAGCCATAGCCCCCAGACGGCAGGTTCAAAAATACCCCAAACACAGGGGCTGCAAGCGTCAAAGGCAGCCCCGTTGTCAGCCAATGCGCCAAAGCCTTCACCGCAACAACACCCTCCAAAGGCACCGGGGCGGTCGCAAGAAACTCAAGCGATCCATCCTCATAATCCGTCGCGAAAATCCGATCCAGCGACAGCAGACAAGCCAGAAGCGCGCCAAGCCACAACACCCCCGGCGCAATCGGTGCCAGCACATCCGCAGACGGCCCAACCCCAAATGGCACAAGAATCACAACGATCAGGAAGAACGCCAAGGCAAGCCCAAACCCGCCACCAGCGCGGATCGCCAACCTCAGATCGCGTTGCAAAAGCCCCTTCATATGAAGGCCTCATCAAAAGCACCGCCGCGTGGCGCAACCGCCCGGAAAGCGCTCAAGTCCAGAACCTCAGCCTCGATTCCAAGATCAATGTGCGTTGCAATCACCGCGACGCCGCCGCCGGCCAGATGCCGCTTCACAGCCTCCCCGAACAGCGCAACCGCCGACACATCCAAGGACACCGTCGGCTCATCCAACAGCCAAACCGGCCGCCCCGTCACCAACATGCGCGCCAACCCAAGCCGCCGCTTTTGACCCGCCGACAAAGATTGTGCGGCGCGATCCGACAATCCGCTCAACTCAAAGGCTCCCAAAGCTGGTGTGATCGCGCCGAACCCGAACAAAGACGCCCAAAACGACAGGTTCTCGGCGACGGTCAAAGTGCCCTTCAACCCATCCGCGTGTCCCGCATAAGCTATGGTCTCATCGGCTACCGAAACCTCGCCTGCAACGGCCGTTTGCAATCCCGCAAGCGTACGCAACAGCGTCGTCTTTCCCGACCCGTTCGGCCCCCGCAAAATCAAAGCCGTTCCCGCATGAACATCAAAAGAGATGCCCTCCAGCACGGTCAATCCGCCCCGCGCGCAGGCCACCTCGGATACTCTCAGCAACGGCTTATTCATAACAAATAGGCATGGCCCAAGCCTCGGCCAATGTCCACGCCGGACAAGACCGCAGCCCCCATTTCCCCCCTTTGAAAATACCTCCGCCGGAGGCCAGAAACCCTCAGATACCCAAAAGCGCCACACCAACGCGCCGCCCCTCACCAAGCAATACATTGTAGGTCCGACAGGCCTGCGGTGTCGCCATATTCTCGACGCCAATATCCACTGCTTCAAGGGCGGCGCGAAACGCATCAGGTACGTGGGCGATATGCGCGCCAGTGCCGACAAGCAGGAAATCAATGTCCGAAGCCGCCGCCACCAAGGCGGATGTGTCCTCAAAACCGCCCCATGCCGCGACGCCGCTGGGCAGCACCGCTACGGGTGCGTCATGCACCTTTCCGCCAAGGCGAAAAAACCCCGGGCCATAGCCGTCAACCGGCACCGCATCGTTGAACGTGACTTCATTCAGTCGCATTTGATACCCTCGCTCACTCCCAGATTGGTAGTCCCGAAATCGCCGCGCATACGATAATTACATAGGCCACCCACCGATAAATCCGCTCTGCTTCGGGCCGGAACATTTTCGCGCCGGCCCAATTTCCCGCCAAATAGGGCGCAATCATCAAAACGCCAAGCGCCAGGGTCGAGACCACCAGAAATCCACCATACCACAGCACCGTAACAAGGATCAGATCAGCCACAATCAGATAAAGCGTTAAATTCGCCCGCACCGCCGATACCGGCAAAGTCGACGCCATATACAGCATAATCACCGGAGGCCCCGGCAACCCGACAGACCCCGCCAATAGACCGCCGAACCCGCCCGCGACATAGATCAATCGCTTGCTCAAAACGCCGCGGTAGCGCACCCCTGCCACCAACAAAACCAACAGCACTAAGACTGTCAGTGACACGCCCCAACGGAACGTGACAGGCTCGATCAAAGTCAACAAAAACACGCCCATGGGCACGGCAAAAACCGCCCCGGCCCCAAGCCGCAAAACGTCGCTTGGCTGACCATCACGCATCGCGCGCGGCACATGCATCAAGGGGGCGACAAGATCCATGACCAGCATCGTGGTCAACGCCCCAAACGGCCCCAGAAACTGCGCGGCTATCGGCATGAACACCATCGCAGTGCCAAAGCCCGTGAACCCGCGCACAATGCCCGCCAGAAACGCGCCGATGCTTAGAAAAAGAAGCCCCTCCGTGGCAAGCGTCGCCGCGAGGCTTTCAGGCATCTATATTGGCGAATTGCGTACCAGCACCGCCACCGCCAGACCCACCGTCCGGCTTCGACCAATCGCGCTTTACGCCAAGAAACAACACGACGTTCTTGGCGATATAGACCGAAGAATAAGTCCCGACGATCACGCCCCAGGTGATCGCGAAAACGAAGCCCCGGATGACGTCTCCGCCTAGAACCAAAAGTGCAATCAGCGCAATCAGGGTCGTGCCCGATGTCATCAACGTCCGGCTCAGTGTCTCGTTCACCGACTTGTTCATGATCTCCTGCAACGGCGTCGTCTTAAATTTCCGCAAGTTTTCTCGAAGGCGGTCAAAGATCACCACCGTGTCGTTGATCGAGTACCCAACAATCGTCAGAATCGCCGCGATCGTTGCCAGATCAAACCGGATCTGAAGCAGGCTGAATATACCAATCGTCAGGATTACATCGTGAAAAAGCGCCGCAACCGCGCCGACAGAAAACTGCCACTCGAACCGCAACCAGATATAGATCAGGATCGCCACAAGTGCTCCCGCCACAGCAAGCAACGCCGTGCGGATCAACTCTCCCGACACCTTCGGGCCGACGCTTTCTACGGATGTAAACTTCAGAGTCGGATCAACCAATTTCAACGCGGCTTCTACCTCTACGATCACTGTGCCGGTCACGCTTTCCTGACCGTCCTGCGCCTGAATACGGACCATTGATACGTTTTGATCATCGCGAAACGTCGGATCGAACACCTGACTTATCGCCACGTCTCCAAGTTGCAGCGCCTCAACCGCATCGCGGTAAGCGCCCACATCGACGGGCTGCACGGCCTCGGTCCGGATGGTTGTGCCGCCCCGGAAATCAATGCCGAAGTTCAGACCGACGGTCAGCCACAAGATGATCGACGCAATGATAGAAACGACCGAAGCCCCTATCGTCACATAGCGATAGCGGAAAAAATCATAGTTTGTCTCTGCGGGAACAAGTCTCAATCTCATGATCTTAAACCTCGATTGTTCGCGGACGTTTCCGCTCAAACCACATGACGACAATCAAGCGCGTCACAAAAATCGCCGTAAACACCGACGTCGCAATTCCGATCATCAACGTCACCGCAAAACCCTTCACCGGCCCCGACCCCAAAGCAAACAGGATCATCGCCGTCATGAACGTGGTGATGTTGGCGTCAAATATAGCGCTCAAGGCCTTCTCGTAGCCAAGCTCAATCGCCCGGCTCGGCCCCTTTGCGGTCTTCAATTCCTCGCGTATTCGCTCGAACACCAACACGTTGGCATCAACAGCCATGCCGATGGTCAACACGATCCCCGCGATCCCCGGCAACGTCAGCGTCGCGCCCAATAAGCTTAAAATTCCGAACAAAAGCCCAACATTCAACAGCAAGGAAATATTCGCGAAAACCCCAAAAAGGCCGTAGGACAACGTCATAAAGACCAAAACCGCAGCAAAAGCGATCAGCGACGCAATGCGCCCGGCTTCAATCGAATCCTGTCCCAACTCAGGCCCGATTGTGCGCTCTTCGAGGAACGTCATCTCAGCAGGCAAAGCACCCGCGCGCAACAAAATAGCCAGTTGCGTCGAGCTATCGACAGTAAAGTTCCCGGTGATCTGCCCCGACCCGCCAGTGATCGGCTCGTTGATCCGGGGTGCCGTAATCACTTGATCATCAAGAACAATCGCGAACGGCGCGCCGGTGTTTTCGGTCGTATACTGGCCAAAAACACGGGCTCCCGACGGGTTGAACCGGAACGTCACCGACGGCAAACCATTCTGATCAAAACCAGGTTGCGCATCAACAAGATCGTCGCCCGTGACAACTGCCTGACGCTCCAAAATGTAATAAAGCGACGTGTCGTCGAGATCCTGCACGATTATCTCACCCGGTCCGGGCTGAACATCGGCATTGCTGGTCTGTTGGATAACCGGATGGAACGTCAGCCTCGCCGTCGTCCCGATCAGCGCCTTCAGCTCTTCAGCCGAGCCAATCCCCGGCACCTGGATCAAAATGCGGTCCGCACCCTGCCGCTGGATCGTCGGCTCGCGCGTGCCAACCTCGTCGACCCGGCGGCGAATGATCTCCAGCGATTGCTGTATCGTGCGACTGTCCGTCGCTGCCTTCTCTTCCGCCGACAAGGTTATAATAATTGTATTGCCACGCCCCGACACCGAAATGTCTGTCGCCCCGACCCCGGTCAATGACGCAACCGGCTGCGCCAAAGCCCGCACCGCCGTCAAAGCGGCCGGGAGTGCCTCGGCCTGCGAAATCCGCACGTGCAACTCGCCCGCTGGCGCATCTTCGACGCGTTCCACAAATCCGACCTGATCGCGGATCGTCACAAGGGCGTCGCGCGCCCCAAGCCAATAGCCGTCCATGCGCTCGGTATAGACGTCCGCAACCTGCACCTCGGCCAGAAGATGTGCGCCTCCGCGTAAATCAAGCCCCAGATTGACCAGTGTGGATGGCAAGAACGACGGCCACGATCCGGCCGCCTCTTCACGCTCAGGCGTAGACCCAAGCGCTTCTATTTCGGCCATGGCGTCATTGTGCTGTTCCACACGAGAATAAAATCCGTTCGGGAACGCGAGAAGCACGCCAAGCAGGCAAACCGCCCAAATGGCAAATCGCTTCCAAGCGGCGATCTGAAGCATGAAAAACCCTTAAGTATTCGCGGGTTCGGTTTTAGACCGGACCTGTGTAATCGTATGCTTAATGACCCGAACGCTGACGCCGGTTGCAATCTCGATCTCGATCTCGGCGTCGTCGCGCACCTTGGTCACCTTGCCGACGATCCCGCCGGCGGTCACGACCTGATCACCACGACGCAGCGCTTCGACCATGCCCGTATGCTCTTTCAGCTTCTTTTGCTGCGGGCGGATCAGGAGGAAGTACATGATACCGAAAATAAGCACCATCGGGATAACGAGAGACGTAAATACATCCCCGCCACCGGCAGCCGCTTGCGCATATGCAGGCGTAACGAACATCTAGATTTTCCTTGTCTTTGTTGGGCCGCGTAGTGGTCCCGTTTAAGCTTGGCGCGCACCCTACCTAGGGGCAGTATGGTTGGCAAGCAACGGGCAGGCGGTTGTCACGATGAAATTAAGTCGAAACCCGTGCTTCAAAAAAACTTCACACCTCTGCAACCCCAAACCAACCTCGCACCCGCTCAAGATACAGCCCGAAAGGACGGCTCAAGACGACCATCAAAACCGCGATCGTAAGACGCAGGGTCGCAATTTGCACAAAAGATTCCCCCGACACAATAAGCGTCACGGCATAGACCGGCAATTGGAACGTCAGGAACGCCACCACATCCATAAGCCTACGGCGCCACCCAACCGTTGAGATCGTCTTTGCAAACATCCAATCACGGTGAATGCCGTACGGCCGCACCGCAACAATCATCATCGGCACCACGATCAGCCGCGTAATCAACTCCTCTCCCGGCGCCATCCCCGCGATATTCAAATCAGAGAACGCCGCAACGGTCGTGAAAAAAACGATCGAGGCCAATGTATCGACAACCGCTTCACGCTTCCTTTACCTGTCGATGATCCGCGCGATGCAATCAATCCCCGGTAGCCCGCCGCAAAACCCCATTTGCACGAGTCAAAAAATCCGCCATATAGCGCCCATCCTGAACCAACCCTCAAAGGAGAGGACAGATGCACGACATCCGCGCAATTCGCGAAAACCCAAGCACCTTCGACGCCGCCATGACCAGGCTCGGGATTTCGGACGCGTCGTCGAGCATCTTGGTCGCCGATGAAGCGCGCCGCACGGCCATTCAGGCGGCTGAAGCGATGAAAGCCGAAGGCAACGCAGCCGCCAAAGAAATCGGCGCGGCCAAAGCCGCAGGCGACACCGAGAAATTCGAGCGTCTGCGCGCTGAAGTTGCAGACAAGAAAAAGGCGACGGCGGAGCAAGAACAGACCGCCAAGGACCTCGACGCCAAGCTGCGCGACATCCTGATGTCGCTGCCAAACCTGCCGTATGACAACGTCCCCGAGGGCAAGGACGAAAACGACAATGTCGAACTTCACCGTTGGGGCACGCCGCCTGCGCTCGACTTTTCTGCGAAAGAACACTTTGAAATCAAAGGTGTGAAAGGCGGTATGGATTTCGAAACGGCCGCCAAACTATCCGGCAGCCGCTTTGTCGTCATGTCCGGTGCGGTCGCCCGCGTGCACCGCGCCCTCGCGCAATTCATGCTCGACACACACACCACGGAAAACGGCCTGATCGAAGTCATCCCGCCCATCCTCGTGCGCGATGAGGCAATGTATGGCACCAATCAACTGCCGAAATTCGCCGAGGACAGCTATCAGACCCGCGAAGGAATGTGGCTTATCCCGACCTCCGAGGTCTCGCTCACCAATATTGTCGCAGGCGAGGTTCTCAGCGCGGACTATCTCCCCCGCCGATATGTCGCCCACACCAACTGTTTCCGCTCGGAAGCCGGTAGCGCAGGACGCGACACCTCTGGCATGTTGCGCCAACACCAGTTCGAAAAAGTCGAAATGGTCTCGATCACGCACCCGGATAAATCCGAAGACGAACACGCCCGCATGACCCGTTGCGCCGAAGGCATCCTAGAAGCCCTCGGCCTCGCCTATCGCACGATGATCCTGTGCACCGGCGATATGGGCTTTGGCGCACGGCGCACCCACGACATCGAAGTCTGGCTGCCGGGGCAAGACACCTACCGCGAGATCTCGTCCGTCTCGACCTGTGGCGCGTTCCAGGCCCGCCGCATGAATGCGCGTTTTCGCGGCGAAGACGGCAAACCGCAGTTCCTTCACACCCTGAACGGATCGGGCCTCGCGGTTGGTCGCTGCCTGATCGCGGTCCTTGAAAACGGTCAAACCGAGGACGGCGGCGTGGTTCTACCACAAGGGCTTGGCCCATGGCTCGGTGGCAAATCCCGGATCACACCGGACGGCGACCTCGCCTGATCGCCCCATTGCCCCCCGCTCCGGCTTCGCGGACACTTCCCGAAAAGCCGAAGCATCCCGGGATGCTCGACACGCGAAGCAGCCAAGGCGCTCAATTGAACATCCCATGGCCCCCGCCCCATCCGCGCGTCCTGCTGGCGAGCTGCATGAAGGACGAAGGCCCGTTCATCCTGGAATGGCTCGCGTGACACCGGGCCCTCAGCGTCACAGATTTCGTCGTCTTTTTAAATGATTGCACCGATGGAACCGACGCACTTCTAGATCATCTCGACGCGCGCGGCGACCTCACCCTGCTGCCCAACCCCGGCAGCCTTTTTGGACGTAGCTACTCCGAACTGGCAGCCCTCAGCTTCGTCCGGACCATGCCGGTGTTTCGCGCAGCCGATTTCATGCTCCCAATTGATGTCGACGA
>CAJQNG010000004.1 GCA_905479635.1 uncultured Boseongicola sp.
CGCGCAAGTCGCCACAAAAGCGAAATTGTTTTCCGGTGCTTCCACCCAGTTCGGCGCTGAACCCAACAGCAACGTAGCCTTCGTGGATGCGGGCATGCCCGGCATGTTGCCGGTCATCAACGAAGAATGTGTGGCGTATGCAGTGAAAACGGGCCTCGGCCTGAAGGCTGAAATCAACCTGATGAGCGCCTTTGACCGCAAGAACTATTTCTACCCTGACCTGCCGCAGGGCTATCAGATCAGCCAATTGTATCACCCGATTGTCGGTGAGGGCGAGATTCTTGTGGAAATGGGATCGGGTGTTGCGCGTATTGTGCGGGTGGAGCGTATCCATCTTGAGCAGGACGCAGGCAAATCGATCCATGACATGGACCCCAATATGTCGTTCGTGGACTTGAACCGAACCGGGGTCGCCCTGATGGAGATCGTCAGCCGCCCCGACATTCGAGGACCAGAAGAAGCGGCCGCTTATGTGCTGAAGCTGCGTCAAATTCTGCGGTATCTCGGCACTTGTGATGGCAACATGCAAAACGGCAACTTGCGCGCTGACGTGAATGTATCGGTGTGTCGTCCCGGCGACTACGAAAAATATCAGGCGACACAGGACTTCTCGTATCTGGGAACGCGCTGCGAGATAAAGAACATGAACTCGATGCGCTTCATTCAACAGGCGATCGACGTTGAAGCAAAGCGTCAGATCGCCCTGTTAGAAGACGGCAAAGAAGTTGTTCAGGAAACGCGGCTTTATGATCCCGACAAAGGGGAGACGCGGTCCATGCGCTCGAAGGAAGAAGCGCATGATTATCGCTACTTTCCCTGCCCCGATCTGATGCCGCTTGAGATCGAGCAGGCATGGGTCGACGATATCAAAGCCTCACTTCCTGAATTGCCGGATGCCAAGCGTCTGCGCTTTGTCGCGGACTATGGCATGACAGAATACGATGCCTCGGTTCTGACAGCGGACGTCGAGAACGCGGCCTTTTTTGAAAATGTAGCAAAGGGCCTTGATGGCAAAATTGCGGCGAACTGGGTGATCAACGAACTATTCGGTCGGCTGAAGAAAGAGGGTCTCGAAATCGCGGATAGCCCTGTATCGGCCGGCCAGCTTGGCGGCATTGTCGAGTTGGTCACCAAGGGCGACATTTCAGGCAAGATCGCCAAAGACTTGTTCGAGATCGTCTGGACCGAGGGCGGCGACCCGGCAGCGATTGTGAACACGCGCGGCATGAAGCAGGTGACGGACACCGGCGCGATCGAAATGGAAGTGGACCGGATCATTGCACAGAACCCATCACAGGTCGAAAAAGCCAAAGTGAACCCAAAGTTGGCCGGTTGGTTTGTGGGTCAGGTCATGAAAGCCACTGGCGGAAAGGCCAATCCGCAAGCCGTTAACGAACTGGTGGCGGCTAAGCTTGGCCTTTGAGGCCGCAGCGTTACATTTGCTTTAAAGGGGCGATCTCGGGCAGGATCGTATTTTAGGCACGACAAAGGAGCGGTCCCGTGGTCAGGTTTGAATACAAGGCAGTCCCCGCCCCGGCGCGTGGCATAAAAGCCAAAGGCCTCAAAACCCTTGGGGATCGCTTTGCGCTGGCCATGACGGAGGCGCTGAACGATCACGCCAATGAGGGCTGGGAATTTGTGCGTGTGGAAACCTTGCCGTGCGAGTCCCGAAAAGGGCTGACCGGCACGCAAATCACAGATCAACCCATAATCGTGTTTCGCCGCATAAAGCACGCTGCTGCTCATCCACAAACCAGTGAAGCCCCCTTGCCTACTTTGACGTTAGCGGCGCAACCCGTCGCAGCACAGGCGCCTTCAGCCTCGCGCAGCGACCCGCCGATCAGCCGCATACCGGGCAGAGTCGAGCCGACACCTTAAGCGGAAATCTTAAGCTCCAGCGCGTGAATGCGCCTGACAAGTTCCGCGCCAAGTGCTGTGTGGACGGCACGGTGGCGCGCAATGCGGGACATGTCTCCGAATTCGTGTGCCTCGATTGTCACTTGAAAATGGCTTTCGCCACCCTCCTGAAAGCCTGAATGCCCCCGGTGACTTTCGCTGTCATCGACGATTTCCAGCGTCGATGGCTGAAACGCGGCTTCAAGGCGCGTTCGGATTTCTTCGGTTACTGACATTTTTTTGCGTCCTACCCCTTCTATCTTCAGACCAAGATAGTAAACTCATGCGTCCGAGTCGGAAAGGTGCCAGACCCATGAAAGACGATCCCTTCGGTTTTAATCTCAGTGTTTCTGCGGACAAGAAAAAGAGGTCGCGCACACGGCGCGGCATGTCAGGGGCGTTTGAAACGTCTACGCGCGTTTGCGAGCATGCGGGTTGCGAAGAAGTTGGTCAGTACCGGGCTCCGAAGTCGCCCGATGATCTGGATGAATTCTTCTGGTTCTGCAAAGATCATGTCCGCGAATACAATTTGAAATGGAATTTCTTCAACGGCGCGGCGGAGGACGAACTTGCAGAGCAGGTCGACAAAGACCGTGTTTGGGGCCGCGAAACGAAGCCGTTTACGAAACCGGGCGAAGAACAGCGCGCATGGGCGCGTCTAGGTGTCGACGATCCGCATCAAATCCTAGGGGAAAATGCGACACGCAATCACGGCAAAGGGATTGGCGGTACCCGCAAATTACCCCCCACCGAGCGGCGCGCTTTGGATATTCTCGATGCGCGCGACCATTGGGCGAAGGCGGAAATTCGTAAATCATACAAGGCACTTATCAAAGTATTGCACCCCGATATGAACGGTGGGGATCGCAGTCATGAAGACCAATTGTCCGAGGTGGTTTGGGCATGGGATCAGATCAAGGAAAGCCGGAATTTTCAAACCTAAGTTAAACAGGACTTTCGCTTGTCAGTTCAAGGACCGGCAAGGCATTCACGGTAAGACTTCTCCAACTCCTGGTGAGGTCGTTATGAACAACTAGGCTTTAAGTGAGCCATTCAATGCGCTTGGCGGCAAAATGAGCGTCATGCAAAGTCTTGTCCGACATTTCAATCTCGACCGTGCCCCTGAAAGTCACAGGTCCAAAATGGCTCCATAATAGGACCGGGAAGTGCGCCAAAGCATTTTTGGAAAAGACCTGACACAAGAAGATGTGCCAAAAAAACTTTCGCCCTTGCTTTTGCCCTTTTGCAGAAATT
>CAJQNG010000005.1 GCA_905479635.1 uncultured Boseongicola sp.
GAAGCTCTCAAAAAAGCTTGGGATAATCGAAAAAGCAGGTTTTTGACGGTGCCGCAAACCGGTTGGCGCAAAGTTTATGCAGCAGCGCTTTTACGGCGCCTCAACGCTCGGTCAACTTGAGCTCGATTCGGCGGTTTTGCGCGCGGGCCTCGGCGCTGTCTTCCGAATTAACCGGACGGAATTCACCAAAACCTGTCGCCGCAAGGCGGCCCGGAGGAAAGCCCAACTCGTCCGTCAGATATTTCACCACCGACAGGGCGCGCCCTTGGCTGAGTTCCCAGTTGTCGGCGAACTCACCCGCACCGCCTAAAGGTTCATTGTCGGTATGGCCATCGACGCGGATGATCCAGTCGATGCTGCTTGGGATAAGAACCGCGACTTCGGCCAGGACGTCGGCAACACTGGAAATTTGGATTTTACCTTCGGCGGACAGCGTAGCTGATGCGCTTTCAAACAAGACCTCGGAAGAGAAAACAAAGCGATCACCGACAATCCGTATTTCTTCCCGGTCCCCCAGAACCTGCCGCAAGGTGCCGAAGAATTCCGACCGGAAGTCTTCAAGGTCGGCAACCTGATTTTGAAGCCGTTCGGCCTCGATCCGAAGGCGCTCGGCCTCGGCCGCTTCCAAATCAGCGGCCCGTTTGGCTTCTTGCGCGGCGCGGGCCAAAGCGGTGTTCAACTGCGAGCCCAGGGCCTCGATCCGCACTTGCGCATCGCCGTCGGCGTCGGCTGCTGCATCCAACAGCGCCTGGAGCGATCCCAACTCGGCCCGCAAAGCGGCGACCTGCTGGTTCAATGCTGCGACTTCGCGCTGGCTTTTCGCGGACAGCGATTCCTCTTCGGCCAACTGCTGACGGGCAGTCGACAATAGTGCGGCCTGTCGTTCCTGCTCTGTCATGACCTCGGTTGTGGTGACTTCGGCTGCCAGTTTGGCCGCCAAGGCAGCAGCCAACTGGTCACGCACTGTGGCCGTTTCCGCACTTGCTTCATTCAGCTCCGCAATTTCAGCGAGAAGCGCGTCGCGCTCCGTGGTCAGGGCCGCAACGCGCGCGTCCGTGTCCGATGCAGATGCGTCCAGTTCGGCAAGACGCGCTTCAGCCGCCGAAAGATCGGCGCGCATGTTTGCAAGTTCAGCCTGCGCTTCTTCACGTTCCAACTGCGCGATCTGCAACATGTCGGCAAGCTCCGTCGCGAGAGATTCGGTGTCCCCCAACGTGGCTTCGCGATTGGCGAGCGCCGCATCGCGGTCCTCAAGTGTCAAAAGCGCTTGCGTGAGTTTGTCGTTCAACTCGGATTCCACCGCATTGGCCGCCGCCAAAAGGGTAAGCGTGTCTTCAGCCTGCTGACGCTGCGCTTCAAGCGCAAGCGACATGGCGGTCAATTCCGCATCCGCGTTTTCAAGCCGCGCCCGCAAGGCCGCCGCCGCGGCGGCCTCGGCCAATCGCGCCTGTTCTTCCTCGCTAAGGGCGCCCTCTGCGTCCGCAAGCCGTGCGCGCAAAGCTTCGGCCACCGCCAGTTCGCGAAGCCGTGCGGCCTCTGCTGTTTCCAACTCGGCCGTCAGCGACGCGGTGCGCGCATCCGCTTCGGCCAAGATGGCCTCGTTAACCTCGGCGCGCTGAAGGGCCGCAAGGGCTTGCGATAGAGATGTTTCACGCGTTTCAGCCTCGGCCTGCAAGTCAGCCGTAAGCGCTTCCAGTGCCTCGCGGCGAGCAGCCGCCAATCGGGCCACTTCGGTTTGCGCGTCAATCTCGGTGCGCGCCTGCGCCAAAGCGAGGCGCATTGCCTCTTGTTCGGAGATCAAAACAGCGCGAGCCGCTTCAAGGTCTTCGACGTTGGCGGCAAGTTCAGCGCCAAGCGTGAGCGCATCGTTGCGTTCGGACAAAAGCGTGGCGACCTGCGCTTCAAACGACGCAATTGCTGCATCGCGTTCAGACAGCGCCCGGGCTTGCGTATCTACCTGACCCGTTAGGTTTGCGATCAAAGACGACTGTCGGTCGCTTTCCGTTTGTAGGGATTCCAGGTCATCTTCAAGCTGCGAGGTTGTCTGTTGAGACAGACCAAGCGCCATCGACAGCGACGTGACCTCGGCAGCCAGCTGATCCAACTCAGTTTCCTGACCCGTGATCGTTTCACGCTGAACGGCCTGCATGACCATGAAGATCGTCAGGACGAACATCAAAACCAGAAGCAGTGCGGTCATCGCATCGACAAAGCCGGGCCAGATTGCCCCTGACATCCGCTGCGACGATCGTCTGGTCAGGGCCATCGCTTAGACCGAACTGCCAGAGCGGTCGCGGCCCAGATCACGGACCGCCTTCGTCAACTGCCCAAGGTCCGAGCGCAGTTCGCCCAAAGATTCCTGCCGGCCCGCTGACATTTCTTCGAGGATCCTTAGCATCTGAACGTCCATCGAACGCAGGCGCATCCGGCTTTCCGCATCAACCTGACCCGTACCTTCGGTCACCAGCGTTTCAATCGCTTCGCTCAGGCGTTCCTGACTGTTTATGACGCCAGTCATATCTGGGCCGGCGTTCACATCGCCCTCGCCCAATCGATCCGCAAGCTGCGAGACTGCGCTCGCCAGCATTCCGAGGCGATCTTCCGCCGCTTCACGACGCGACGCGGCTTCTTCATAAAACGCCTGCATCTGATCCAAACGCTCGGCCATATGTTCGGCCAGTTGCGCAATGGCCCCCGTATCCATGCCGCCGCCGTCGCCACCTTCATCTGCGGAATAGCCGATGCGGGTGATGCTTGAGAGCCATTCCTCAAGCTCGCGGTAGAACCGATTCTGGCCGTGGCTTGCAAATAATTCTAGCAAGCCCACGACAAGGGAGCCCGCAAGACCGATCAACGAGGATGCAAACGCCACGCCCATGCCGCCAAGCTGCGCCTCAAGGCCTTTCATTAGTCGTTCGAAGACCGCGACGCCGGTGTCGCCCTCTTGCGGCGCAAGCGAGCGGATCGTATCAACGACGGCGGGAACCGTGGTCGCAAGTCCGTAAAACGTTCCCAGAAGGCCAAGGAAAATCAATAGATTGACGATGTATCGCGTAATATCACGCGCCTCGTCGATCCGTGTTGCAACGGAATCGAGCACAGATCGCGTGGAAGACACCCCAAGCTGCATCCGTGCCCCACGTTTGCGCAAAAGATTGGCAAGAGGGGCCAGAAGGCGGGGGGCGGCGGTGAATTGATGGCCGGGGCGATCGCGGGCAAATCCCTCGATCCAGATCACCGAGCTGACCAATTGATAGACCTGCCAGAAACAGGCAAATACGCCTATGACAAACACAAAGGCGATGAAGCCATTGAGGTAGGGGTTTGCCAGAAAGACTGGCGCAACTTGCGGGTAGGCAACATATGCACCAGCACCGACCAGTCCCAAAACGGTCAGCATCGTCAGAATCTGACGATAGGGTTGCGTGAATTGTAGCTCGACCTCGCGGTCCGGTTTGTCCATCAAGGGCCGGTCCTGTGGTTGTTATATTTGAGGTAGGATAGGCGAAGGTCAGGGCGCTGCCAACCTCAAACAAATCAGGCCGTAGAAACGATTTCGCGGACCCGCTTGTTCAGCCATTCCAGCTCGTGATCTTCGATTCCCAATTCGCCCAAGTGATTGACAGTATTCCACAAATACTCGGTATTGGGGCCGCGGCCGCCAACGGCGTGAGCAATGATCTGCGCCTGCCGTTCACGCTCGATCCCGCCAACGTATTGCACATGGTCGGTGTCGACGACGTAAGCCAGTGCCTGAACCGTCTCGCCGTCTTCAAACGCAACCGGCAGAACACGCTCGATATAGGCCGAGGAAATCAATTCCCGCTCACGCAAATAGGCAACTGTGGCTACGGCCTCGGCGTCCGGAACCGCGAAGGCCACACCAATGCAAGACGCATCTTCGACGGGATCGAGCGCCAACACCAGGCCGGGGTCATCGTCCGTTCCGCGATGGTGAATTGATGACATGCAGAAACTGCGCTGAAACCCCGACATGGTGGCCAAGCGCCGTTCGGCCACCGGAAAGCCCGGGTTCCAGATCAGCGATCCGTAGCCGAAGACCCACAAAGGGGCGGGAAGCGCGTCTGGTCCTTCGTTCATATCGCTACTAATACGAAGCAATGTCGCAGGGGGAAAGTGCCAAATGGGTCGTCTGATTGTTGTCATTCTTGTCGCGTCGCTTGGGTGGATGGCGTGGTGGGCGCTTGGGTCAACCGCACTTGATCGCACACTTACATCCTGGGTCGAGGAGCGACGCGCCGAGGGCTGGGCCGCCGACGTCGCCGAGATTGATGTGGCTGGCTTTCCCAACCGCTTCGATACCACCCTAAGTGACGTGCGCCTTGCTGATCCTGAGACCGGTGTAGCCTGGTCGGCGCCGTTCTTGCAGCTGCTTGCGCTGGCCTACAAACCGCATCAGGTGATCGCCGTTCTGCCAAACGAGCATCGCCTGTCTACACCGCTGCAAACTTTGACGTTCACCCACGAGCAGGCGCGCGGCTCGATCTTTCTTGAGCCAAGCCCGTCCCTGCGGCTGGACCGCTCGACCATCATCGTTGACGCATTGGACATAGGTTCAAGCCTTGGATGGACCGTGAGTCTCGACCAGGGGCGCTTTGCGACTGAACAAATCCCCGCGCGCGCGAATGCACATCGGATCGGTGCCGAATTGTCCGGCTTTCACCCGCCAAAAGTCACCCGGCAGCTTCTTGATCCCGCCGGCCTTCTTCCAGATGCCTTCGAACGCCTGCACTTTGATGCGGACATCGGGTTCACTGCACCATGGGATCGCGAGGCCGTTGAGAGCGCAAGACCACAAATCACCGATATTGATCTTGCAGGTCTTTCGGTCGAATGGGGGAGCATCACATTGCGCGCGGCGGGCTCAGTCACGGTCGATGCCCGAGGCACTCCAACAGGCAAGATTTCGATCAAAGCCGTCGATTGGCGCCGCCTTCTGGACCTTGCCGTGGCAAGCGGGTTGGTGACCCAGTCGTTTGCCCCAAAGCTTGAAGGCGCGCTTGAATTACTTGCATTGCTAAAAGGGCCATCGGACACAATCGACGCCGATCTGGCGTTTCGCTCCGGCACGGTTTTCTTGGGCCCGATACCGCTGGGTCGCGCGCCGAAGATCATCATCCGCTAGCGGCAGTAGGGACCACTTCGATAGTCGGCGACGTCAAAGTGGAGGTGATCCTGATGATGGCGATCCGCCTCCGGCCCCAGAACGGTTCCGAAAGGTCCGCAAGCCGCGCGATGCATGCGCCGCAACACACGAGAGTCGTCGCCGCGCCACCCACGCAGCACGCTGATGCGCTCCCCGCTTGCCAGTACAAAGCTTGAAATATCAATCGCGCGGCCTTGCGCATGCTCGGACAAACGCGCACCGGGTCGGCTGTTGCGAGAGCGGCAAGCGTAATGGGCTGCAACTGTTAGTTCGGCAAGACCGCCGCCCCGGCGCCCAATCGCCGGCACTGCCCCCGACCGCACCCAGCGATCCAAGGCCCGCGCGGTTTGCATCGTCATAATGGCAGGTCGCGACAACCGCACACCCGCAACTTCCGTCACAACCCAGGCATCGCGCACACCGCAGCCGCCCGGACCAGTGACCGGAGCGCGCTTTGTGGCAACCAGCCCCGGCAGATTTGCGCCGCCATCACCGCCGCCACAGGCGACCATCGCCAAAAGGGCAAGGCTTGCAATGATCTGTTTCATGACTTCTTCCCCATCCGGCCAAAGTCTGGTGCATCCGTATCCTGCCCGGCCTCCACAATGCCGCGGCGGATCGCGCGCGTGTGCGAAAAGTAGTCAAATAAATGCTCTCCATCGCCTGTGCGGATCGCGCGCTGCAACGCAAACAATTCCTCGGTAAACCGTCCCAGAACTTCCAACGTCGCTTCTTTGTTGTTCAAAAATACATCGCGCCACATCGTTGGATCAGACGCTGCAATCCGGGTGAAATCCCGAAAGCCCGCAGCCGAGTATTTGATGACTTCGCTGTCGGTCACCCGTCGCAGATCATCGGCCACACCGACCATCGTGTAGGCAATGAGGTGCGGCGTGTGGCTTGTGACGGCTAACACGAGATCGTGGTGATCGACGTCCATGGTCTCGACATTCGCGCCCATTCCCTCCCAAAATACCGTCAGTCGGTCAACCGCATCGACGTCCGCATTTTCGCTTGGCACCAAGATACAAAAACGGTTCTCGAACAATTCCGCAAAGCCCGAACGGGGTCCGGAATGCTCGGTACCGGCCAGTGGGTGACCGGGGATAAACTCAACATTATCAGGAATATGCGGCGAAACGGCATCCAACACGGCACGCTTGACCGATCCAACATCAGTGACGGTGGCGCCTTTGGCCAGATGCGGCCCGATCTCGCGGGCGACTTCGCTCATTACGCCAATCGGCACCGCCAGTACCACAAGATCCGCGCCTTCGACAGCTTCGGTCACGGTGTCGACGACCCGGTCGCAAAACCCAAGTTCCCGGGTGATATCGCGTGTCTCGGCCGAGCGTGCCGTACCAACAATCTCGCCAGCGAGCCCCGCGCGCCGCATGGCGTGAGCCATGGACGACGCAATCAAACCCAACCCGATCAGCGCAACGCGTTCATAGATCTGAGTCATCACGCTCCCTCCAGAAATTGTTGGATCGCATTTCGGACCCGCGCGCAGTCTGCTTCGGTTCCAATGGTGATCCGCAAGCAATTGGGCAATCCATACCCTGCGACTTTTCGCACCAGAATACCTTTTGTGCGCAATGAGGCTTCGCAAGCGTTCGCCTGTTCCGCATCATGAAAACGCGCCAGAATGTAGTTTGCGTGGCTAGGGTCAGACGGCACACCCAACGCCACCAACGCCTTGGCAAGCCAAGTGCGAAGCCGCGCGTTCTCGGACCGATAGTGTTCTGCAAACGCGCGGTCCCGAATGGCAGCTTCGGCCGTGGCAAGCTGCGTCACACCAAGATTAAACGGGCCGCGCAGACGGTTCAGAGTGTCAATAACATGGGCCGGGCCGTAACCCCAACCGACACGCAATCCGCCAAGTCCATAAAGCTTAGAAAACGTCCGCGTCATCACCACGGTCTCGCTCGCATCGACAATCGACGCGCCACCATCATAGCCCTCGGCAAACTCGACATAGGCCCCATCCAGCACCAGCAACACATGATCCGGCAGGCTCTCGGCCAACCGTGTCAGATCATCCGCGCTGATCATCGTACCCGTTGGGTTTCCGGGGTTCGTCAGAAACACAAGTCGCGTCGCGTTCGTCACAGCTTCGAGAATGGCATCAACATCCACAACGCGGTCACGCTCGGGCACAACAACCGGTGTCGCCCCTGCGCCCAGCGCAAGAATGCGGTACATGGAGAACCCATGCTCGGTATAGATCACTTCAAGCCCCGGACCCGCGTAGGCCTGACAGAGAAACGTTAGAATCTCGTCCGATCCGGCGCCGCAAATCACCCGCGCCGCATCCAGCCCATGCACTTCGGCAATCGCACCGCGCAAACCCGCGTGATCCGACGACGGATACCGATGCAGCGTCGAAGCGGTCGCGATCAAAGCCGTCTTTGCGGTCTCAGGCGGGCCAAACGGGTTCTCGTTCGAGCTGAGCTTCAACACCTCATCATGCCCGTCCAGCCGGCTCTCGCCGCCCTTATAAAGCACAATATCTTCAATGCCGGGTTGGGGTCTTATCGAATGGGTCATTGCTCTCGTTCCAAGTCCGTTTCTTCCTAACGGCGAGACTGCGGCAAAGCTAGCGGCGATCTGGCGCACACCCGCAGATCATGGCACTCTGATCACATCAGCGATACCGCGCCAGACCTTACCGAGCGCTCGCATCATGCCGCTGGCCGCTGGCGCGACAAGATGCGCGCGCTGGTATACTACGACGGCTATCTCGGGTTTTTGTCCGCTCCGGGACCACGACCAATACCCGGCGCAAAAGTGACCGACATCGGTGATGCGCTGAAGCAAATGCGCGACCTCCTGGTCCCCGGTGACCGTCTTCGCCTTGTTGAGTCAAAGCCGCATTGGTGCAACGCTATCATCTGGCTGCAATTGCGCCAACGCACCTTCGCTTGGGAAGAAATCCACGCACTTATCAAAGATGTCGGGTTCGAGATCGAAAGCGCTGACGCCTTTCCGGCAGGCCCTCCATCGCACACAAGCCGAGGCATCGTCGCGCGACGCATCTAGACAGACCACACCGGGGTTAAAGCTGTAACCCCATCCCTCCTAGCCACGGTAATCTTAACAAAGCTTAACCCCAACGTCGCTTCACCCTGGGCGCCGCCCAATCCCCTGTCACCTTTTCAAAAATACCTGCATAGCGCGGGTTGCGATTATTGCACCAGCCAGCCTTCTAGGACGCGGCCTTGACCTCGAAAGCGGCCGCCATCAGCGCCTTGGTGTAATCCGAGCGCGGCGCATCAAACACCTGGCCTGCGTCTCCGTGTTCCACCACGTCGCCTTCCTTCATCACAATCACTTTGTGGCTAAGGGCGCGCACGACCTTCAGGTCATGGCTGATGAACAGATACGCCAGGCCGTATTTCTGCTGCAAAGACCTCAGTAAATCCACGATTTGCACCTGAACTGTCATGTCCAAGGCCGAGGTCGGCTCGTCCAGGACGACCAGTTTGGGGCGCAGCACCATTGCGCGCGCAATCGCGATCCTTTGCCGCTGGCCGCCAGAAAACTCATGCGGGTAGCGGTGCATCATCTCAGGCAGCAAACCCACCTCTTCCATGATCTCGGCCACCATTTCGCGCCTGTCACGTCCGGCATCCACGTCGTGGATTGTCAGTCCCTCCGAGATAATTTCTTCCACCGTCATCCGAGGGCTAAGAGAACCATAGGGGTCCTGAAACACGATCTGCATACCAGCCCTGAGAGGTCGCATCTCGCGCGACTTAAGACCCTGAATGTTCTGCCCCATGAAACTTACAGGACCATCGGACGAGATCAGACGCATGATCGCCAAAGCCAGGGTCGTCTTGCCCGACCCGCTTTCTCCCACAATCCCAACTGTCTCTCCGGCACGGACGGACAACGTCGCCGCATTGACCGCTTTGATGTGTCCTACGGTCCGCTTCATCAGGCCGCGCTGGATCGGGAACCAAATACGCAAAGCATCCGTTTCTGCAATCACTTCGGCGCCAGTAGGCACCGGCAACGGGGTTCCGGTCGATTCTGCGCTAAGCAGCATTTGCGTATAAGGATGCGACGGAGCCGAGAATATTTCAGCTGTGTCGCCGCGCTCAACGATTTCGCCGTCTTTCATCACGCAGACACGGTCGGCAAACTTCCGTACGATCCCCAGATCATGCGTGATGAACAGCATCGACATTCCAAGCCGTTCTTTCAACTCGGCCAGCAATTCAAGGATCTGCGCCTGAATAGTCACGTCCAAAGCCGTTGTCGGTTCGTCCGCGATCAACAACTCGGGTCTATTCGCCAGCGCCATTGCGATCATCACACGTTGACGCTGCCCACCGGACAATTGGTGCGGATAGGCCCCAAGCCGCAGCTCTGGGTTTGGAATGCCGACCTGTTCAAGAAGCTCGATGATCCGAACGCGTGCTGGATCGCCGCGCATGCCTTGATGAAGAGCGACGGCTTCCGCAAGTTGTTTTTCAATCGTATGCAGCGGGTTCAGCGACGTCATGGGTTCCTGAAAGATGAACGAGATGTCATTGCCGCGCACACGACGCAACTCGGCCTCATCTGCACCGACCATTTCGGCGCCCTCGTAAGTGATCGAACCGGAAATCTCGGCGCTATCACCCAGTAAGGACACGGTCGACAGAGCCGTTACCGATTTGCCGGAGCCGCTTTCGCCAACCAACGCGACCGTCTCGCCCCGGCGCAGATCAAAGCTCACGTCGCGCACCGCATGGATCAGCGCACCGTCCTGTCGGAAGTGTACGTTCAGGCCCTGCACGTTCAGAACAACTTCACCGCTCATTGGAAGGTCTTCCGTGGGTCGAAAGCATCTCGCACGCCCTCAAAGATGAAGACCAGCAACGATAGCATTATTGCAAAGGTAAAGAACCCGGTGAAGGCCAGCCACGGCGCTTGCAGGTTCTGTTTCGCCTGCAAGGTCAACTCTCCCAACGACGGGGCCGAGGACGGCAGGCCGTAGCCGAGGAAATCCAACGAGGCGAGGCCACCGATTGTGCCGGTGATGATGAACGGCAAAAGCGTGACGGTTGCGACCATCGCGTTTGGCAGCATGTGGCGGAACATGATCGTGGCGTTCGACACGCCCAAAGCGCGCGCCGCACGCACATATTCAAAGTTCCGCGCCCGAAGGAATTCAGCCCGTACCACGCCGACCAAAGACGGCCAGCCAAACAGAACCGACAAAATTACCAGCATCCAAAAACTGCGTCCGAATATCGCGAACATGATGATGATCACGTAAAGCGACGGCGTTGATGACCAGATCTCAAGAATACGCTGGAACACAAGATCGAGCCATCCGCCGAAATAGCCCTGCACGGCCCCCGCAGCGATGCCAATAATGCTGGCAGACACCGTGACGATCAGCGTGAACACGATCGACAATCGGAACCCATAGATTACCCGCGCCGTGACATCCCGCTTGGTGTCGTCCGTTCCCAGCCAGTTATTGCTGTCAGGAGCGCTTGGCGCCGCGCCGCGAATATCCACAATCGTGTCGTATCGGTAGGGGATCACCGGCCACAAAAGCCAGCCGTCCTCGACATCCACACCATCAATCTGGCCTGTTTCCTCGACCTCGGCCAGGATGCCTTCAGGGTCGTCATAACAGGCCTCGATACCACCGGTACGGATAAGGCATTCAACGTCTTCATACTGATATTGCGCCTCGATCGGCAGATCGCCCCCGAACTCGGTCTCGGGGTAGAAATTGAAGATCGGCATATAAATCTCGCCGCGATAGCTGACGAGGATTGGCTTATCGTTGGCGATAAACTCGGCCATCAGGCTCAGGCCAAAGAGGACCGAAAAGATAATCAGCGACCAATAGGCCCGCCGGTTGCGGGTGAAATTGCGCCACCGGCGCTGGTTCAAAGGCGACAACCACGGTCGGCGACGCGGAGGATCCTCGGCCACAGGCGTTTCAGCCGCGTCCAAAGCGGGATCGGGCATCGCCATGGCTCAAACCTCCCGCTTTTCAAAGTCGATGCGGGGATCGACGAAAACATACATAAGGTCCGACAGAATACCGACGACAAGGCCGACAAGACCGAACGCAAAGAGCGTGCCGAAAATCACCGGATAATCGCGTGCAACGGCGGCCTCAAAGCCCAGGCGCCCCAATCCATCCAGCGAGAAGATCGTCTCGATAATCAGGCTTGAGCCAAAGAAAATCCCGATGAACAGCGACGGAAAGCCTGCAATGACGATCAGCATGGCATTGCGGAACACGTGGCCATAAAGCACCTGCGATTCCGACAGACCCTTGGCTTTTGCCGTCACCACATACTGTTTTTTGATCTCGTCTAGGAAACTGTTCTTCGTTAGTAAAGTAAGCGTAGCAAAACCGGAAATAGAGGATGCCAGAACCGGCAGCGTGATGTGCCAGAGGTAATCAACCACCTTGCCCCCGACGGACAGGTTGTCGAAGTTGTCCGACGTGAGACCACGCAGTGGGAACCACTGGAAATAGGACCCGCCTGCGAACAATACGAGCAACATGATCGCAAACAAGAATCCGGGTATTGCATAGGCCACGATGATCAGCCCGCTGGTCCAGGTATCGAAACTGGACCCGTCACGCACCGCCTTGCGGATGCCAAGCGGGATAGAGATCAGATAGGCGATGACGGTCGACCAAAGACCAAGCGTAATCGACACAGGCATCTTCTCGGCCACGAGATCAATTACGCTGATTGACCGAAAATAGCTCTCTCCGAAATCAAACCGAACGTAGTTCCACAGCATCAGGGCGAAACGGATATGGGCAGGCTTGTCGAACCCGAACTCTTTTTCAAGCTCGTCGATAAACTCCTGCGGCAAACCCCGCGCGCCGACATAGCCACCGTCGCCCTGCGCCTCAAAGGTCTCGGAGCCACCACCAGAGATGCTTTCAAACACATCGCCCTGTCCTTCAAGGTTCGCGATAATCTGCTCAATCGGGCCACCGGGCACAAACTGTGTCAGTGTGAAATTGATAACCATGATCCCGAACAGCGTCGGAATGATCAGCAAAAGCCGTCGGAGAATATATGCGCCCATGGCCCCGCCGTCCCTTAAAGGGCGCCCTGCTCGCGCAGGAGAGCCTCGGCGTCGGCGTCATGCCACCACCAGCTAAACTGGCCAAGACCGAACGGAGGAATGTCTTCCGGGTGTTTGAACATGTTGTAGTAGGCGGTCCAATATTCAGGCTTAAACCACTGCTGAACCCAAAACGCTTCGGCCCGCAACGTGCGATCAAGAGCGTGGGTTGCCGTGGTCAACTCCTCCTGCGTCTCGGCTGCGATCACCACTTCCAAAAGCCGGTCGACGGCCTCGTTTTGTAGGCCCATCAGATTGCGTGAGCTGTCCTCGGCTGTCTCCGAGCCATACCACTGGCGCAAACCAAATCCCGGCTCAAAGCCCATGGAAAACGTGTGATTTACCAGATCATAATCCGACGTCCTGCGACGGTCGATATACTGGCTGATGTCGACGCGCTCCAGCACTGCATCAATTCCCAGTCGCTTTAAGTTCTCGATGTAAGGGTTGATGATCCGGTCAAACGCCGGGCTGAACGACAACAGGACAAGGTCCAGAACCTGCCCATCCTTGCGCCGTATGCCGTCATCTCCGGTGATCCAGCCTGCCTCATCCAGCAAGCCTGCCGCACGACGCAAGTTGCGCCGGTCAAAGTTGCGCGGGCCACTTGTGGGCGCCATAACTGCTTCTTGCGAAAGGATCGACGCATCCAACAGACCCTCATTTACCAACGGTTGCAAAATTGCGATCTCTTCGGCGCTTGGCGTGCCCGTTGCTTCAAGCTCGGAGTTCTCCCAGAAGGAATTCACCCGCTCGTACAGTCCGAAAAACAGAGATTCATTTGAGAATTCAAAGTTGAACATCAAGCGAACCGCTTCGCGGGTCCGTGGGTCCTGCCATTCCGGGCGGCGCAGGTTGAAGATAAAGGATTGCGCCGTCCCGATGTTCCCGTTCGGCAACTCCGCTTTGACGATCGAGCCATTGGCCACGCCCGGAAAATCATACCCGGTCGCCCAATCCTTCGAGGAATTTTCGATACGGAACGTATATTCCCCGGCCTTAAAGGCCTCCAGCGCCGCAGAGCTGTCGGCGAAATACTCATAGCGGACGCGGTCAAAATTATTCTGACCAACGTTAAACGGATTGTCCGCGCCCCAAAAGTTTGGGTTGCGGGCGTAGATGATCTGCCTTCCCACATCGAAGCTTTCAAGAACATATGGCCCTGTGCCAAGAAACGGCTCTAGCGTGCTTTCATCAATGCGCGCGCCGCTTTCTTCAAACCACGCCTTCGAGAACACCGGAATGCCCCCGGCAAAGCCAATAACTTCGCGCCGAGGCGCTTTTTCGGCAAAATTATATTTGATGCGGTAGGTGTCCAAAAGTTCGACCGAGCTAACAAAACCCTTCACAACATTCACGTACTCGGGCAGGCCCTGCTCCATGAACAAATCAAAGGTAAACTTCGCGTCCTCGGCCGTTGCAGGCGTTCCATCCGCGAAAGTGACGTCTTCGCGCAAATTGAAGATCACCCAATCCTTGCTCTCGGGGAATTCCATCGTGGTGCACAGATAGCAATAAGTGCCATATGCATCGTCAGCCGTCGAGACCAAGACGTTCTCGAACAACAAAGCCATACCGGAGCCCGGCACCCCTTTGCGGGTGTAGTTGTTGAAGCTGTCGAAGTTACCCTGCGCCCAAGTGCTGATCTCGCCGCCCTTTGGCGCATCTGGGTTCACGTAGTTCAAATGTGGAAAATCGGGACCGTATTTCAGCGATCCGAAATTCGAGAATGCGTGGGTGACCGTCACCTCTTCGTGTCCCTCAGCGCGCGCCAGCGACACAGTCGCAAGTATCGAACCTGCAACCAGTCCGGCAAGGCCAACCCATTTCAAAGCTGATCTGTCTGTTTCACGGCTGGCAGAAATAGCTAGCGCGCGGGGGCGGCGTCGCGTCATCGGTCGTGTCCTCCATCTCGATCCAACCCGATAGATCCGGGCGTACATTCAGAAATGTAGCTAATTTTTCATTTGTCTAATTTTCAAGGCCTGAGCACTGAATATTTGGTGAAGACACCGTGCGCAGCAAAAGGGCCAGACGCAACAGCGACCGACCCCATAGTACCAAAAACGTGATAAAAAGGTTATCCGCCAGCACCTTCGAGATACGCGATCAAGTTCGCGCGATCTTCGATATCGGCCATGCCACGGTAGCTCATCTTCGTGCCGTCGATATAGTCAGACGGCGATGTCAGAAATTCATTGAGCGCCTCAGGTGTCCAGTCGCCCGCAAACTCGGCCATCGCGGTCGAATACGCATAGCCCTGCGCTGTTCCGATATCGCGACCGACAACGTTGGCAAGATAGGGACCAGTGCCGTTCGCACCCGATTCCAACTTGTGGCACGCCTGACACTGACGCCAAAGCCGCTCGCCCGCGCCAGCATCGGAAGCAGCGAAGACATCGGCAAAAGCAATCTCAACGACCTCTTCCGCAGGCGCATCACTTTCGATCTCGATGGTGTAGGCCTGATGGTGGTCATCGCCATGGCTCGGGTGATAGATAAATTCCGCCGCAAAGCCGCCAAGCAGGAAGACTAGGAAAGTGCCGCACAGGCCGCCTATCGCTTTAGTCAATGTCATCGTGTCGAACATGTCGCGTCCCGTTCTCTCAGTGTTTCGCAGTTATCTATCCGCTTCCCATGTTAGGCTTCAAGCGATAACACCTGCGGCGAAAAGCCTTTTTGTCACAACGGGTCGGATAAACCACGAGATGAGCGCACGTATTGCATTCCAGGGAGAGCCCGGCGCCTATTCCCATCAGGCTTGCGTCGAGACGCGTCCCGAACACGAACCGATGCCCTGCCGCACCTTCGAAGACGTGATCGAGGCGGTGAATTCGGGCGCGGCCGAGCTTGCCATGCTGCCGGTCGAAAACACCACCTACGGACGTGTGGCCGACATTCATCGGTTGTTGCCTGCCAGCGGCCTTCACATCGTTGACGAAGCATTCGTGCGCGTACATATCAACGTACTCGGCGTCCCTGGCGCAAAAGTCAGCGACATAAAAACCGCCTATTCGCATCTTGTTCTGCTGCCCCAATGCACGCGCTGGCTGCAAGCCAACAAAGTGCGCGGGGCTGTTAGCACCGACAATGCCCGCGCTGCACGCGATGTCGCGGAAGCCGGCGATAAGACTGTGGCTGCCCTTGCGTCGGAACTGGCCGCAGATGTCTACGGCCTTGAGGTGCTCGCCCGTCATATCGAAGACGAAGACCACAACACGACACGCTTCCTCGTGATGTCGAAAACACCGGACCTCTCCCGTCGCGGCGACACTATGACGACGACCTTCGTCTTCCGTGTTCGCAACATTCCTGCGGCGCTCTACAAAGCAATGGGAGGTTTCGCGACAAACAGCGTCAACATGACTAAGTTGGAAAGCTACATGGTCGACGGCTCGTTCTCGGCCACACAGTTTTACGCCGACGTCGAAGGTCACCCCGACGACAAGAACGTGCAATTGGCCTTGGCCGAGCTTGAGTATTTCACCTCCGAGATCAAAATCCTCGGCGTCTATCCCGCGGATCCAAAACGCCGCTAGGCTCGTGCCTTGCAATAAAAAAGGGCCCCCAACCAAGGGAGCCCTTCACTCTTTCAGAAATATCTCAGGCGTGCGCGGGGACAGCGTCCCCCGCCCCTTTTTCGCCTGCCCCTTAGTTGACTGTCACCCAGCGCAGGATAAAGAAGTTATCCGGGCGTTGTGTCATTTCGATATTGTCCTGCGTGCCCCAAACCAATGGCTGCACATAAAGCGGCACATAGGCATGTTCGGACTGATAAAGGCCCACGACTTCATCAATCATCGCCTGACGTGCTGCCGGATCAAGTTCGGCCTGGATCATCGGCAACAACTCATCAAGCCGCGCATTGGAATAGTCGCCAAAGTTCCATGACCCCAGACGCTTTTCAGAATTCGGCGTGGAGGCAAGGAAGCGAAGCGGATGCTCATGGTCCATCGAACCACCAGGCGACCAGCCCAGAAGGTACATATCGAAGTTGTCTTCGCGCAGCTCTGGCCAATAGTTAGAGACCGGCATCGCATCCAACTCGACCGAAATACCAATCTGCGCCAGCATTGACGTGATTGCCTGACAGACAGACTCGTCATTTGGATACCGGTCGTTCGGACATTTTAGGCCGAAGCCAAACCCGTCTGCATATCCCGCATCCGCCAGAAGCGCCTTTGCACCTTCAATATCAAATGCCGGACGCGCGTCGTTGGCTATCGAATAACCGCTCATGGCTGGTGTAACCAACTGGCTTGCCGCGGCCGCGTTGCCGCGCCAGATCGTTTGCAGGATGGCGTCGACGTTGATTGCCTTGGCCACCGCCTCGCGCACACGAACATCCTGGAACGGGTTCGCATCCCCCGCGCTTGCACCGTACTTCAGCGTGTCTGCACCATGTGCAAACCCAAGCATCAGAACCCGTGTTTCAATCCCGCGAATAATGGTGATTCCATCACTAGACTCTAAACGCGCGGCATCCTGGATTGGCACAGGTTCAATAAAATCGACGTCCCCCGACAATAAGGCCGCAACGGCAGTCGCCGAATTCTGGATCGGTGTGAACGTCGCTAACGTGATGTTGTGCTCGACCTCATCCCAGAAAGCTTCGTGCGGCACCAAAGTCGTCGACAGGCCCGGTTGGCGGCCCTGAATTTTGAAAGCACCGGTGCCATTCACGTTCAGAGTGGCAAAGTTTCCGGCCTCCTTGTCCGGACGCGCGGCATTGTTCGCTTCACTCCAGCCCTTGTCCATCATCATCCAGTTGGCGATGGATGCAGGAAACAGCGGGTTCGGTGCAGATGTGTACATCTCAACCGTGAAATCATCGACAACTGTGACGCCCGTCACGGACGAAAACCAGCTGCGCACATCAGCAGACTCGCTCGAAGCCCGCTCATAGGAGAACATAACATCTTCGGCATCAAAGGCTGACCCGTCATGAAATGTGACCCCTTCACGGAGTGTAAATCGCCAGCCTTCGCCCTCACCTATCGGCTCCCACGCCGTGGCAAGCGACGGCTCAAGCGTCATGTCTTTCGACATGCGCACCAGCCCATCATAAACGTTGTTCAAAAAGCCCAACACGGGGGCGGAGCTTACGGCGTGCGGGTCCATTGTTTGTGGATCGGTCTTTCCGGCCCAGCGGAACTCAGCCGCAGATACTTGCGTCGCCACCAAAGCAAGGGCGGCGGCCGTTGTGAGTAGTCGTGTCATACGTTTTCTCCCATGGAACTGCGGTTCGTGTGACCGCATGTGACGTCCTGTCCTACTCCGAAGGCGGGCAGATCAACAGGGAACTCAAGGAAATGTGAGGACGGGTTGCCTAGTTCCGGAACTGCGGGCCTTGAGAGACGACGGTTGGCTCTTGCTAGATAGGTTTTAGTGTTTCAAGTGCCGCGACAGAAGATGGGCCTGATCCTTCAATTCCAGGCACTCAATCTCGGCCCATTTGCGAGGTACGCTGCTCACCACGATCAGCGCACCAATTAGCCGCGCGCGGGGCCAAATACAGGTTCGTCGAGCACGCATTTAAGTGGCAGCAAGGACGCTCGAATGCGGCTTCAAACTCGGGAAGCTCACTTAGGTCAGCAATCCGCACACCTGCGCCACGCTCAACGATGCCGGCAAACATTGAATTTTCTTGCGCATATCGGTCCGCCAGAAGGTCGCTACCGCGCGTCAGAAACTGTGACCGCACGAAACCCGAAAAGCGTTCATCTTCCAAAACACAAAAGAAAGCGTCAGGCGCCTGACGTATCACACCTGCGGTTCGGGTGACTATGTCGGACCCGCGCTCGAAAGCACCGTCCAAGAGGCCGAGGTCCCCAAGGTCAAAACATGCAAATTTAATGCTGAGAGGCTTATCACTGATGATCGCTCAAGCATGAGCACACACACCAGACTGGGAGCGCGCCGATGATGACCGGCGCTTCCAGAAAAATCCCCCAAATTCTCCTTCTCCCATTCGACTATCTTGTGTCTAACAAATAGACATACACCGAAAGCCGCCAACCACCTGGAAAGAAGTGTTTTTCAGTGGAAAACCGGGCGGCCACATATCAAGATGTGCCCACCCGGAAAGCTGTTAGTTCAAGGTGAAGTACTTGAATTTCGCCGTGTCATCGGGCGCAACAATCGTGCTGACATTGTCAGACATGCCCCAGTTCAGAACCTGATGGTGGATCGGAATGTAGAGCTGCTGTTCCTGCACAACGGACCAGATATCCGCGATCATGCCATTCCGCTTGTCGAGGTCAGTCTCCGATGCCAATGCAACGATCTGCGCATCCAACTCAGGGTTGGAATAGCGCGTTCCGTTCCATGAGCCGTACTTCTCGCCTTTGGTGTGCGCGAGGAAGTTAAAGATGTACTCGGAATCGTAGGTCGGAACACCCCAGCCCAACATGTAGAAGTCGGTTTCAAGGTTGTTGATCAGTGGGAAGTGCTGAGCCTTTGGTTTGGCATCAAGGTTCACCGTCACACCGATTTGCGCAAGCATGCCAACCGACGCCTGACAGATCGCTTCGTCATTGATATAGCGGTCGTTCGGGCAATCCAGCTGAATGCTGAACCCATCGCCATATCCGGCCTCGCCCATAAGTGCTTTTGCGCGCTCGATGTCGGTAACGGAAGCATCAAGCTCAGCCGTCCAACCATTGACGAATGGCGGTGAGATCATACCCGCCGGCTGCGATTGATCCCGCATAACGACCTGTTTGATCGCATCGCGGTTAATCGCGATGTTCATTGCTGTCCGCACGCGGACATCCGCAAGTGGGTTCTTGCCTTCGACACTGTCGTTGGCCAGGTCCGCGTCGCCCATGTTCATGCCAAAGAAGATCACGCGGTTCTGTGGTGCTGTCCGCACTTCCAGACCATCGGTGCTCGCCACGCGCTCAAGGTCTTGCACAGGCACGTCTTGCACAAAGTCTATTTCGCCTGACAACAACGCCGCAACGCGGGTCGCCGCGTTCTGGATCGGCGTATATTCGATCCGGGTTATTTCCATCGGAAATTCGCCCGTTCCCCAGTAATTCTCGTTAATTTCGAGAACCGTGCGGACATCGGGTTCGCGGCTGATCAGCTTGTATGGGCCGGTGCCGTTTGCATTCTTCGCCGCAAACGTATCTTCACCGCCTTCATAATCCTGAACCTTTGCAGCGTTGTTCGCCTCGGCCCAGTCTTTGTCCATCATGAACATATTGGTCAGGTTATTTGGCATAATTGGATTCGGACCATCGGTCACGATCTCTACAACATAAGCCGAAGGCGCCCGCACTTCGACGACCGACGCCAAAAGCTCTTTATAGTCAGAATCTGGTGTCATTGCCCGATCCAGGCTGAACTTCACGTCTTCGCTATCAAACGCGGCGCCATCGTGGAACGTCACGCCCTCGCGCAGGTTGAAAACCCAGATATTCGGGTCATCAACCGACGGACCCCAATCCGTAGCAAGTGCCGGCACCATTGCACCTGTCATGTCGCGCATGACGAGCGGTTCCATGATCTGGTGTGCAAGTGCCGAGGTTGGTCCCTCGTTTTGAGCGTGCGGATCAAGCGTCAACGCGTCGCCCGCGCGCGCCCAACGGAGTGTTTCAGCCGAAACCGAACCAGCGACAAGCGCCAGCCCGGAGGCTGCAATAAGTAGGTGGCGAACTGCCATATGAATGTCTCCCTGATATGTGTAACAACAAAACAGACTTCCGGTCCGAAGCTGGGAAGTCAAGCGTATGCCGCCAGGGATGTCATGGAAAATGGGCGGCGGCGGCTAAGTGCCTTCGTTTTGCACAAATCGCTTATCGCAGTACCCACATTCAACCCAACCAGTTTTGGGGTCGATCTGAAGCCAGACACGCGGATGTCCCAACGCCCCCTCGCCCCCATCACAGGCGATACGGGCGCTTGTCACCGTTTCGGTTTCAGGGGGCGGATTGCCCACATTGGCTTCGGGGGTATTGGACATTGAAAAAGTCTCGCGCTTGAAGGTCTAGACGGGTATCTTAGCCATGCCGACCCTGCGAGCAAGGCCCGTCGCACAGCAGTGGTGATTAAGGCCCTCCCTTAACGAAGGTTGAGTGCCAGGCAAAGGCCGTTAACCATCAAGCCACCTTCCTATATGCTCCAGACAAACCCCTAACGAATTTTAGCCGATATAAAGACTGATGCCACACCAACCGCCTCCCAGTTCACACGGCAACTTGCCCCGCCGCGTCCTTGTCGTCGGCGCGACCGGTACTGCCGGGCGCGCCACAACGACGGCTTTAATTGCCGCCGGCCATCACGTCACCTGTATTGTGCGGCCAGAAAACGAAGACCCTGTCGCGCCCGGCGCACGCCTGCATTTTGCCAACATCACCGACACTGCAGCACTTCGTGACTACGGTTTTGCGGGCGAGACCTATGACGTCCTTGTCTCGTGCATTGCTTCGCGCACCGGCGCGCCTGCGGACGCCTGGGCGATTGACCACGACGCCAACGTCGCCTTGTTGGAACGGGCCAAGGCGTCAGGCGTCGGGCATTTCATTCTGCTGTCGGCGATTTGCGTGCAAAAGCCACTTCTCGCCTTCCAACACGCCAAATTAGCATTTGAAGAGAAACTGGTGGCCTCGGGGCTGAATTGGACCATCGTACGACCCACTGTATTCTTCAAATCGCTTTCGGGTCAGATCGCGCGTGTCACCGCAGGCAAGCCTTATCTGATGTTTGGCGACGGGCAGTTGACCGCGTGTAAACCGATCAGCGACCGTGATCTCGGAACGTTCATCGCTGGCTGCATTGACGCCCCGGATCGCAGGAACCGTATCCTTCCCATCGGTGGGCCCGGCCCCGCGCTGACCCCGCTCGAAATGGGCCGCGAGATCTTCAGATTAACCGGACAACCCGAGAAATACCGCAAAGTCCCCGTCGCAATGTTGGATGTGATCGCGGGGGGACTACGCCTTGCCAGCCGGATGAAGTCAGACTTGGGCGTCAAAGCGGACCTCGCACAAATCGGTCGTTACTATGCCACAGAATCGATGCTGGTCTTTGACAAGAACACAGGCCTTTACGACACCGATGCCACGCCGGAATTCGGCGAGGACAGGCTATTTGATTTCTACGCTGACGTGGTCGCGGGCAAGGAAACTGTCAATTTGGGCGCGCAAGCGGTGTTTTGACTGCCAGCCCAAAAGTCAGTGGTCGCTTACCTCAGCACACTACTGCGCAAGGATCGGCCCCAAAGCCTTGCCACCAAGAATATGCAGATGAAAATGCGGCACCTCTTGCAGACCGTGCTCCCCGGCGTTTGAAATAACCCGAAACCCTTTCTGCTGAAGCCCTTCGCCGTCGATAATTGCGGCGAATGTCCGCCAGAAGTCCGCGACTTCTTCAAGACCCGCGTTCGCAGCAAAATCGTCGATTGTGACGTACTTCCCTTTTGGAATCAGTAAGATATGCACCGGCGACTGTGGGTTGATATCACGAAAGGCCAGGCTGTAATCAGTTTCGGTCACTGTAGAATTCGGGATATCTCCTCGCAGGATCATCGCGAAGATATTAGTGTCGTCATAAACGTAGGTCATGGCTTTCCTCAGTCAGAAAAAGATAAATGTTTCGGGCAATCTCAAGCGCTTTTTCCTGTTCGATCCCTAAAAGATTGGCAAGGGGATCCGCACTGTTCTCAGGCGCAACTCTCTTGCGGATACGATAGAATTTGGGGAACTGCTGATCGCGTATCGCCTCAATCTCGCGGGCCAGATCATTGCGGGGAATTGGCGGCAAAGCCTCGAAATTCGTGGCTGTCGTCCTCTCGCGCGCCAGGCCAACGCGGCGCGTATGTCCTTGCAGGTGATCGTCGGTGTGCGGCAATCACTTTCCACCTCCGGAATAAAATGGCGTGCCAGCGCCTGAAAAAACGTCTCGTCCGGTAACCAGGTCGCGCCGAAGAACCATTCAATGTCTTTCCCCTGGTCAATAAACTCCAAGATCGCCTCAACGCACTGGCGCCTGAAACACCACCACAGCGAGCCAATCCTCACGGGCAATTCGGACGGAATACTCCGCTTCAAACTCAAGGTTTGCTGCACCTTCCTAGAGGCATAGCAACCCTTGGCCTGACTACGTTCATTAAAAAGATGGCGATAGACCAATCGCTCGTCGCAAAAGCCCGTTTTAACCCAACCGCCTTCAAAAACGTCAAATATTTCAATGCCATCTACGTCACGCGCGTCGAGGTAATCATGAATGTAATCCGCATTTTTGATCCGCATGCAATCGCCAGACAGCAAATAGAAATGTGTCGCCACCTTATCGCCAACCGAAGTGAGGTGTTCGACTTGCGGCGTTATCGCGTCGCGGTCCTTGTGACACAAAAGGATAAAGGCAATCGTCACCATCCTGTGTCTTTCCTTGCCTATTGCGTGGTTTTCAGAGGTGTAGCCCAAGCCGCGCCATTGAAGAACCCTCGGGGTTTTCGGTTGGGTTGGAAGAGTGGCGCAATTGGCCCTGCACACAACAAGGCTGCCCAAAATAATGGGCTTCCCCGGCGCTTGGAGGACAGCAAAAACCGTATCACGGACAACGTTCAGCAACATAAAAGTCTCGCCTTTACTTGTGCGCGCCATCCCTACACCCGCATACTGTCGTCTTTTTTCGACAGAAATGCCGGCAAACAAACCACCCAAAGGCCAGATCGATCTGGACGAGGTCCACGCCCAACTTGGGAGTTAGGCGGGGCGCGTTATCTTGGAAGTGTAGGCCGCCACACGCTTGTCGAGCCGTCGGTTAAGCGATGACCCGGTCAATCGAAGCGTCTGCAAAAGCAGTTTCGAGGCGAACGTCATTGCCATAAAGTCAAACGAGACGAATAGGCGCGTTTGCGATGTCGACATGGCCTGCAAATCAACCACCGCCATACAAACGAGGCCGTTGCCCTTGCTTTCAATCGCATAGCCCTGACCCGGGTCCACCGAGATCAGCTCTGCACGCACATCGTATGGGCGGTCGTGCCATTTGAAGCGGGCGGTCCACTCTGCCCCGACCGAAGGCGGCGCAATATCTCCGAAACGCTCAATCTTCGTGCCGCGGTCCGACAACATCGCTTCAAATTCATCAAAGTCCGAAATCGCTGCAAAGACATCAGATATAGGGGCATCAACAGTTTTTTGACTAGACAGCTTCATGCCCGGTCTCTGACGTCAATCCAGCGTATCGGCAAGCCAATTTTCGATCAGGAAACGGGCAATCGACCCTTTTCGCGCTGGTTTTATGACTGGATTGTCCTCGGTCAGCGACAAAGCCATCTCTTCGCGGGTCATCCACAAAGCGTCTTCCAACTCGACTGGGTCGACAGTGATGTCCCGCGTCAAAGCCACCCCGTGACACCCAAACATAAGCGAAGACGGGAACGGCCAGGGTTGGGACGACAGATAATTGACCTCCCCCACTTTGATCCCGGATTCCTCAAAGGTTTCACGCCGCACGGCCCCCTCAATGGTTTCGCCCGCTTCGACAAAACCAGCGAGAAGCGAATACATGCCCTCGGGCCATCCAGGAGAGCGGCCCATCAGAACCGAGTTCCCATGCAGGATCAGCATAATGACGACGGGGTCAGTCCGCGGGAAATGATGCGCGTTGCACGAGGGACAATCGCGCTGCCAGCCTGCTTGGGAAATGACACTTTTCGCCCCGCATCGTGCGCAAAACCCGTGTATTTCATGCCAGCTGAGAACGGCCTTGGACGCGGCCACCAATTCAGCATCTCGTGCCGAAAGTGCGGTCATATTTGCGCGCAGCTCGCAAAACGCCTGTGTCGCTGGAATGGCCGGATGGAGCTGTTCGGAGGGATCGTGGAACGCCCCAACGGTGTCGGAAACCTCGTCGGGATCCCATCCCGAAATATCGCGAGCAAACCGAGGATAGCCGTCATCAAGTCCTAGGAAAATGGCGGCTTCGTCGGCAGACGCAAATACAGGATGGTCGGGGGTCAACCAGACAGGCACGCGTCGTTCTAGGTCCAAAAGCGGTTTGCCGCGCCAGATTGCCAGAACACCGGCATTCGTTTGGGCAAGGAGTTTTGCCTGCTCATCCGCTGATCCCCGCAGATGCGCCGCTCGGTCCAGTCCTGAACCACCGAAAGTTACTGATTCTGCATGCTTCATCTTTCATCCCCTGATCTTCCAGCCGATGTGCCATGCGATCTCGGAATTGGCAAATGTCGAAACCTCCCGCAAAACAGTGGGTTGCAGAATAATTCGGTCGACTTGGCGTTGGTGACCTCATTTTGAGGTATGCGCCCCGCGGCTTTCATGATCCCCTTGCACGATCACATAAAAAACAGGGAGCCCGAAATGTCACTTTTCGAAGGACCGGCAATGAGCCGAAGAACTTTCCTTTCCACAACCGCGGGCGCAACAATGATCGCAATCCACCCCTTTTCGGCCCGCGCCGCCGCGGGTCAGGCGCACTTGCGGATCATGGAAACCACCGACCTCCATGTGCATGTCTGGCCCTATGATTATTACAGCGACCGCGAGGTCGACACTGTAGGCCTTGCCCGCACGGCCGCCCATATTGCCGACGTGAGGGCCGAGGCGACCAATACACTTCTTCTCGACAACGGTGACTTCCTTCAGGGCAATCCGATGGGAGATTACATCGCCTACGAACGCGGCATGAAAGACGGCGACTTGCATCCCGTCATTGCGGCAATGAATGCTGTTGGGTTCGATGTGTCGACGCTTGGGAACCACGAGTTCAACTATGGCCTCGACTTTTTGATGAAATCCCTTGCAGGCGCGGATTTTCCGATTGTATCGGCGAACGTCGTTACAACTGAAGGCCGCAATCCAACCAAAGACGTCACCTTGATCCAGCGGTATGTCATTCTTGACCGAATGCTAACCGACGGCGCCGGCGAAACCCATTCGATCAAGGTCGGCATTATCGGATTTGTGCCTCCGCAGATCATGAACTGGGATCGCAAACACCTTGAAGGAAAGGTGACCACGCGAGATATTCTGGAGACCGCGCGCGCCTATGTGCCCCAAATGCGTGAACAAGGCGCTGATATTATCATCGCCCTTAGCCACTCGGGGATTGGTTCCGCCGAGGAAACCGAGGGCATGGAGAACGCCAGCGTACCTTTGGCGGCCATCGACGGCATCGACGCTTTGGTCACCGGCCACAGCCATCTTGTGTTTCCCTCACCCACCTATGCCGACTACACCGCGGTTGATGCTGAAAAGGGTCTGATCCACGGTAAACCCGCAACCATGGGCGGGTTTTGGGGGTCGCACCTTGGGGTGATCGACCTGATGCTGGAACGCGAAGCCGGCGAATGGCGCGTGGTGAACACGACTGTCGAAACCCGGCCCATCTCGAAGCGCAACGAGGATCGCTCGGTCACGGCACTTGTCGAAAGCGACGAAGCCGTTCTTGCCGCGACCGAAGCAACCCATCTCGAAACGCTCGCCTATATCCGTCGCGCGGTCGGCAAAACAGCAGCGCCATTGCACAGCTACTTTGCTTTGGTGGCGGATGATCCGTCTGTGCAGATCGTGTCTATTGCGCAGACATGGTACATTGCGGAAATGATGAAAGGTACCGAACACGAGGGCCTTCCGATCCTGTCTGCGGCGGCCCCATTCAAAGCAGGTGGCCGTGGTGGTCCAGAATATTACACCGATGTTCCCGCAGGCGATGTTGCAATCAAGAATGTCGCGGATTTGTATCTTTATCCCAACACGGTGCGCGCGGTGCGGATCACTGGGGCAGATGTCCGCAACTGGCTTGAACGGTCGGCGGGCATGTTCAATCAGGTCGAGCCGGGGACCAACGACACCGCCCTCTTGAACCCATCTTTCCCGTCCTACAATTTCGATGTGATGGATGGCGTAACCTACCAGATCGACCTTAGCCAGCCGTCTAAATTCGGACCAAAGGGCGAGAGCCTGAACCCTGACGCCAACCGGATCAAGAACCTTTCTTACAACGGCGAACCAGTTGCCGATGATATGGAATTTGTCGTGGCGACCAACAATTATCGGGCCAGCGGCGGCGGATCGTTCCCGGGTGCCGATGGCTCCACGGTCATATTTGAGGCGCCCGATACCAACCGCGACGTCATCGTTCGTTACATCGTCGACCAGGGCACCATACAGCCCAGCGCGGATGCAAACTGGACGTTTTCACCTCTGGCCGACACGTCCGTTTTGTTTGAGACAGGCCCGAAGGCTGCCGACTACGTCGATGATCTGAAAAGCGTCGATGTTTCACCTGCTGGTGACGGTGCAGATGGGTTCGCCTTATTCCGCCTGAACCTCTGATCAGATGGAGCGCGCCTGTAAAATTGCGCGCTCCCGGAAGCCAAAACCCACAAAATGAACTGGCCCCGCTGACCGCTTAAATCTCATGCAGTCGCTTCGGTATTGCCGAAAAACGGGCAAAGCAGGGTGCTGCCTTCCGCAGCGCTGTCCAGAGTCTGGCCTTCCTCAAGAGCGATGGAGACAAGGTGCTCAATTTAGAAAACACCGTCAAACAAAGAGGACGCTGCCCATATTCACCCGCGCCATTCTGGCCAGTGCCGGCATATTTGCTGCCACTCTGGCCTCCGCCCGGGGAAAAGTGCCTTTTGCGCTCGACTGGAAATTTGAAGGCCCCGCTGCACCGTTGAAAGTTGCGGTGACGCTGGCCTTTATCGGCACCAACCTGATGGAGATCGTCAGCCCCCATGGACGCGGTCTTGGGGCCCTTTTCGACAGCGGCAAAACCAATGCAGATTACCCATTGATGTTTGCCGTGCTGATCGCCTTAGCGTTCCTCGGCATCGTTTTGTACTACGTCGTCGTCGCGCTCGAGAAACTCTTCGCAGGCTGGGCAGAGCGACAGCCAACCTGACGCAAATCACCTCTTCTTGTGGACCAACCCTGGCGGTATTTTCGGTCTTCTAGGCCATCTGCGCGTCTCCCTGCGGTCCTGCCCACATGGATTTAGGCGGTTTAGACCGCCTGATCACTCGCAGATCGCGCGATATATCGCTAATCGTGCCAGATATATCGCTAAACGTGCCAAAACGCATGCAGGTCTCGCCAGACTTGCGAATCTCGGCGCGCGCTATTAGATCGTGGGGTGAGAGGTTGGCGCGGGCAAGCGCCTCGCCAACCCGGTCAGATCCGGAAGGAAGCAGCCGCAACGAGCCCCGTTTGGGTCGTGTTCAGCCTCTCACCCAACTAAAAGCGATCGGAGGTTTCATGGTCACCCAAGTTTCCCTCCGGGCCCAGAATGTTTAAATTCTGAAACGGCCCAATGATGGTTTCGCACGTCCCGGCAGCGTGCCCTTTCCTATTGCTTTCAAGGGTTATCCCAAATGACACCAAATTCACTTGCTGACCTTGGTTGGTCTGCGTTCTTTGCCCGTCAGGACATTCCTGAAGGGGCCTCTCCTATGCGCATTTCGTCCGTTCACCGTGATCGCGTCGAGGCTTTCTCGCCCCATGGCACACATTCCCTGTCGACCCCTGACAAGACCGGACAGCTGGCTCCGGGCGATTGGGTGCTGGCCGAGGACGGGCACGTCGCCCGCGTTCTTGAGCGGCAAAGTTTGTTGAAGCGAGGCGGTGCAGGAAACGACGCGCGCCCTCAGTTGCTGGCGGCCAATGTCGCGACACTTGGCATCGTATCGTCTTGCAACGCCGATTTTAATCTGGCCCGCCTGGAGCGCTACCTGGTGATCGCCGCCGACGCGGGATGTTTGCCTTTGGTAATTTTGACGAAGGCGGACATGGACGAAGATCCCGCCCGATATGTGAAGGACGCGCAACGCTTGTCCCCATTGCTTACCGCAATCGCCATCGACGCCACAGATGCGGAAGATGTGGATCGCCTAACGTCTTGGTGCAGCAACGGCGAAACACTTGCATTGGTCGGCTCGTCGGGTGTTGGCAAGACGACACTACGCAATGCCCTGACCGGAGACGAGGCATTCACGCAGGACATTCGCGAAGATGATGCAAAAGGGCGCCATACGACCACGTCCCGTGCGCTTGTGCGCACGACCGCTGGGGGGTGGATTATTGACACGCCCGGAATGCGGTCGCTGGCCCTGACGGATGTTTCGGACGGAATTGCGGTTGTCTTTGAAGACATCGAAACGCTGGCGGAATCGTGTCGGTTTTCCGACTGTGCACACGAGACCGAACCGGGCTGTTCTATCCAAGGCGCCCTGCAAGCGGGCGACCTTGACGCGGATCGCGTGAAACGCTGGCGTAAGTTGAAGGCGGAAGAGATGCGCAACTCAGAAACGCTTGCCGGCGCGCGCGCGCGCGACAAAAGCTTTGGTAAAATGGTGCGCAGCGTCACGGCGCGCAAACGGCATGAACGCAGCAAACGCTAGATTCTGTCGACCGCGCGCAGTCCCACAAACGCCGCAACTTGCAGAGCGGCCAGCGCGATGGGCACAAGGCTAAGCCGCCGAACTGAAGTGCCCCTGGGCCAGCGCCAGCCGACACCGGCAATAGCCAAAGCAAGAGTTCCGGCGATGGCTTGCCAGCCTGCGTAAACCCGGAACGCCTCGATCAGGGCGTTCCGGCTCACCCCCGCACCTGCCCCTTCGGCGGCCACAAAAGCATAGCCGAAGGCCATGACCCAAAGCGCCATAAGGCCCGCCAACAAAAGCCGGTTGCCGTCGCCGGGATCGCTCACTGGCCCAACCCCAAGCGCTCAAACATTGGGGCGGCCGCCCATATGCGCTGCTCTTTGGCCTCGACCGCGCAACTGCGCACATCCCTGAGGCGGGCCAGCGCGGGATCCGCGTCTTCACCCGCTTCGACCATCAACCGCATCAGAACCATGCCGGAGCGACCACAGCCCCCAAAACAATGCGCCAATACGCGCCCTCCCTGAGCAAGCTCGTCGTGAGCAAGCGCGGACAGCTCAGGCCAAAGCGCCGCAGTTTGATCATCGGGCGCGCCAAAATCAGCAATTGGCAGATGCCGCCACGCGACACCAGCTGCCTTAAGGTCGGCGCCGATGTCCGTCGCCCCAACCCGCGCCATTTCACGATGGGTTGTCATCGTCAGCACCAAAGTCGGCTCCCAACGTAGTAAAGTGGCCAGATCGGAAAGATAGGCAGCTGTGCGGCCGGGGATCGGCGCGATCCCCAGCCACCCGTTGCCCAAGGGGAGTTCGCTTACGGACCAGTCAGGCAACACCAGCCTCCAGCACCTGCCCCGGATGTGCCTCGCTCCAGGCTGCAAGGAATGCCGTGACATTAGGATCACCGGCAAGCTCGATAGCACAACGCGGCAAGGCCACACCCATTTTCAAAGCGAGTTCAAGCCAGCAGATATGATCACGCGGAGAACGATACGGCGCATTCGCCGAGGCAGGAATGATCGTTGACAACAAGGTTCCTCCGTAATTGTTCCCGGGACACAGATCAGGTTTCACAGACAAGAAATACCCCATCCCTTCGGGCCTGGGTCCCAGCCTGCAATCTGCACCAGGGTAATGCCAGCGTCGTCGGGGCGATCAT
>CAJQNG010000006.1 GCA_905479635.1 uncultured Boseongicola sp.
CCCCAGCCGGCATCGCCCTTGTTCTCATGCGCCTCGTTGATCGCCGCGTTCCGGCGATCCAGCTCTATTTGATAAAGACGTGATTTCAACGCCTTCATCGCAATATCACGGTTCTGGTGCTGCGACTTCTCGGATGATGTCACCACGATATTCGTCGGAATGTGCGTGATCCGCACAGCCGAGTCGGTCGTGTTCACGTGCTGACCTCCCGCACCTGACGAGCGATAGGTGTCAATGCGGATGTCAGACGGATTGACGTCAATCTCGATATTGTCGTCCACCACCGGGTAGACCCAGACTGACGAAAAAGACGTATGCCGCCGCGCCGCGCTGTCGTACGGGCTAATCCGCACCAACCGATGCACACCCGATTCTGACTTGAGCCAGCCGTAGGCGTTTGGCCCGGAAATCTTATAGGCCGCAGACTTGATCCCAGCTTCCTCGCCCGCACTTTCCGACTGAAGTTCGACCTTATAGCCGTGCGCCTCGGCCCAGCGGACATACATCCGTGCCAGCATCGACGCCCAATCACAGCTTTCGGTGCCGCCCGCGCCTGAATTGATCTCAAGGAAGGTGTCGTTGCCATCTGCCTCGCCGTCCAGCAACGCCTCAAGCTCGGCCTGCGCCGAACGCTCTTTCAATGACTTAAGCGCCGCTTCAGCTTCAGAAACAATCTCGGAATCGTCTTCCATCTCGCCCATCTCAATAAGCTCGATGTTGTCCGACAACTCCTGTTTCATTTTGGTATAGCGACCCATCGCATCAGCAAGCATCTGGCGTTCGCGCATCAGCTTTTGCGCCCGCTCTGGATCGTTCCACAGATTGGGATCCTCGGTCAGCGCGTTGAATTCTTCAAGGCGATGATCAGCCGTTTCCCAATCCAGTCGCTTCGCCAGAAGCGTCAGCGACTTTTCGATCGCAGCAACCGCATTTTCGGCTTCAGCGCGCATGGGGGTAATTCTCCGAGGATGTACGTTCCTGCACCTCTATCAACCGGGTGGTCCGCCTTCAAGCACCGCGCGCAGCCCGAGCCTGACGCCGGTTGTGCAATGCAAATAGGGCGGGTGCCAGGACCCACTCATAGACAAGACCTGCGATCTGGCGCACGCCCGGTAATCCAACCCCACGTGCAAGCCACTGAAAGCCGGGCGTCTCGTGCCACAAAAGCAAAAAAGCATCGACGCCCGAAAGTAGTTCGTCCCCGCGCACCACATAAAGGCGCCGCGCCGCATCGTCTGCCGTCAAACCAAACGCGCCAAGATCAACCCTGTTCAAATCGACAAAACCAAGGCTCCCTCCGGCTTTTGTTACACGGTCCCGATAAACATCAATCTCCCGAGAACAAACCGGACAATCGCCGTTGTAAATAACTGTGCATTCTTTAATCATGAAGCTTATGTAATCCACAATCTCAAAATGCCAAGGCGACAATCCGCATCGGCCACTCTGCTTCATCCCTTGGAAAATACCTCGGGGTCTGGGGCAGAGCCCCAGCCAGCGCGATCTTAGTAAAGCCCACCGGATGAAATCTCGCCCGCGGTGGTTTGGCCCGGCACCACAGGCACCACAGGCACAACGCCCTCAACTGCCACGCCTGGCCCCTGCCCGGTCTGAGCCACTGTCCCGCCCGTCACCATCGGAAGGTTGGCTCCCATGGCAAAACCGCCATCAAAGGTGATGCCAAACACCGGCTCCTCACCTTCACGGAAATACTCCGCCACAACGCTTTCTCCGCTCGCCCCATCGGGCAAACGCGCACCAGTGAAACGGTCGATCTTTATAAACCGCCCGCCCGCCGGAACCGCAAACCGCCCGGCCCCGTATTTCTTAAGCGCCGTTGTCATGAAAGACTGAAAAACCGGACCACACATGCCGCCGCCAGATGCGCCAGACCCTAAAGACTTCGGCAGATCGTAACCAATGTAACAGCCCGCCGCGATGTTAGAAGTGAACCCGACAAACCAGACATCGCGCGCATCGTTGGTCGTACCAGTCTTTCCCGCAGTCGGCACACCAAGATTAACCGTTCCCGACGCCGTCCCACGCTCGACAACGCCGCGCATCATCGAAGTCAGCTGATATGCCGTCACCGGGTCAATCACTTGCCAGCGATCTGTCTCGATCCGTGGCAATTCACCGACCGGAAGATCGTATTGGGAACATTCGTCGCACACACGGTCATCGTGCCGGTACACAGTTGTTCCCCACCGGTCCTGTACGCGATCGACCAGCGTCGGCTCGACGCGCTCACCGCCGTTGGCAAACATCGAATAGGCCGAGACCATCTTAAAAAGCGTCGTTTCCTGGCTGCCCAGAGAGTTGGCCAGAAACGGCTGCATCTTGTCATAGACCCCAAAGCGCTCGGCGTAGGCGGCCACTGTGCGCATGCCGACTTCTTCAGCCAATCGCACCGTCATAAGATTTCGCGACCGTTCGATCCCGATCCGCAAAGGGGTCGGCCCGTAAAACTGGTTCGAAGCGTTTCTCGGCCGCCAGACACGGCCTCCTCCCACATCCACCTCAATAGGCGCATCGATCAGGATCGTCGCGGGAGTAAAGCCACTGTCCAGGGCCGCCGCATAAACAAACGGCTTAAACGAAGACCCCGGCTGCCGCGTCGCTTGTGTCGCGCGGTTGAACACCGAATGCTGATAGGAAAATCCGCCCTGCATCGCGATCACACGACCATTGTTCACGTCCATCGCCATGAACCCACCCTGAACACCGGGGATCTGACGCAGTGAGAAAACCGGGTCTTCCTCAGAACCACCGTCGTGTCGCACATGAATTACGTCACCGACGCTTAAAATATCGCTCGGGTTTGACGCCCCCCGGATCCAGTTCAAATCGCCGGGCTTGATGAAATGTCCGTCAACGCCGTTGTCCCACCCGTCGACGCCGATGCGCGCAACCGTATCGCGCAATTCCAAAACAACGGCCGGATACCACCCCGCAATATCGCGCGGCACAACGGTTTCGCCCAAAGCCTGACGCCAGGCAGCCCGACCGTCTTCCCCAAGACCGCTTAACGCTGCAGGATCGATCTCAGCCGCTGCGCCGCGCCACTCGCCTTGCGCGCGGTCATACTTTTCCAAAGCTTCGCGAAGGGCCGCCGCTGCAGCGTCCTGCATCTCGGGATCAACGGTTGCACGCACCGTAAGACCCGCAGATTTAAACCCTGCATCCCCAAAGTCACGGCTCAACTGACGGCGTATTTCATCAGTAAAGTAGTCGCGCGGCGGAAGCTTCTTGCGAAAGCCTTCATAGTCCCCGTTTTGCACTGTTAGCAAAGGCGCTGCCCGCGCCGTGACAAATTCGGCCTCGCTTAGATAGCCATTCTGGTACATCTCGCGCAGAACAAAGTTGCGCCTCTCGGTCGCGCGCAGAACTTCCAGCACCGGATGGTAATCGTAAGGCGCCTTCGGCAAAGCCGCGAGATAGGCTGCGTCCTGTGGCTCCAAATCGGCAAGCGTCTTGTTGAAATAGGTCTGCGAGGCCGCCGCCACACCGAACGAGCGGAATCCAAGATCAATTTCATTGAGATAAATTTCCAGAATCTTGTCCCGATCAAGCGAATTGACCATCCGGTTCGCCAGAATGATCTCTTTCAGCTTCCGGTCTACGGTGCGCTCACCGCTTAAAAACGAGATCTTAGCAACCTGCTGGGGGATCGTCGACGCGCCCCGCACGGACTGACCCCGGCTTTCAACTGCCACATAAGCCGCCGCCGCAATTCCGCGTAAATCAAAGCCAGCATGCAGGTAGAAGTTCTTGTCTTCCGCCGAGATAAACGCGTGCTTGACCAGATCGGGAATTTCCTCCGCAGCCGCATATATCCGCCGTTCCTCGGCAAATTCATCAATGATCCGGCCTTCAGTCGAATAAATCCGGCTAATGGTTGGCGGCAGATAATTGGCAAGGCTCTCGTGGTCGGGCAAATCCCGCCCATACACCCAGAACACAGCCCCCACGGTTAACGCGGTCATCACAAGGCCAAGCGTTATCATGCTGAAAATCGCGCCAAAAAATGAAAAAACGAACCGGATCACTCAACCAACCTCTTCGATAAGTCCCTCATATACCGCCCTGTCTCGCCAGCGTCAAAAGGGCGCTTGCGTCGCATCGGCCAGTTGACGCCAAAAAATCGCAATTGTTTTGTCACCTCTTGTGCAGCAGTTGCGAACACGTCATCTGGCGCACATGAAACCCGAAGATATCCTGCCCACCTATAACGAAGTTGCCGAGACCTGGGACCTTCAACGCAATCAGGCACTTTTCGAGCGTAAGTGGCTGGATCGCATGTTGAATTACGCTCCCGGCAAAAACGTTCTGGACCTTGGCTGTGGCGCCGGACGTCCTATTGCAAGCTATCTTCTGGACCGTCGCGCAACCTTAACTGGACTAGACGGCGCGCCGGCGATGATCGCTCTTTTTCAGACAAATCTACCCCAAGCACGCGGCATCCTTGCCGATATGCGCGGTGTCGATCTTGGCGAAACATTCGACGCCATTCTTGCCTGGAATTCGTTTTTCCATCTCTCGCCGGACGATCAACGCGCCATGTTCGAGGTGTTTGCGCGCCATTCGGCTCCAGGAGCCGCCTTGATGTTCACATCAGGCCCCAAGGAAGGCGAAGAAATCGGAGAGGTGGCGGGTCACAGCCTCTATCACTCCTCGCTGTCCCCCTCCGAATACGAAGGCTTGCTCAACGCCTACGGCTTCAAGGTCAAACATTTCCGCCCCGAGGACCCCGAATGTGCGGGTCACACTATTTGGCTTGCGCAGTTCACTTCCTAAAGCCCTGGCGCATCAGAAAATCCTCGTCGGCCCATTGCAACAGCGCATCGCGAACTGCCTCGCTTGCCCGTGCGCTCCATTCTTCCGACATGAGACGCTCGCGATCCCGATCGCTTGACAAGAACCCAAGCTCGACCAGAACAGATGGCACTTCTGCCGCCTTCAAAACTGTAAAACTTCCGCGGCGATGCGGATTGGAGTTCAGCGCCAGCTCATAGCTGCGAAACCCAGACACAATCGTCTCCGCCAAGGCTTCGGATCGCGGCATCGTCTCGCGCCGTGCCAAGTCCAAAAGCACAAATGCAATCTCGTCCTCGGTTCCCGCAAGGTCGACGCCCGCCAGGATATCATTCTGCGCATGGCGCTCGGCCAATCGTAAAGCCACTGCGTCCGTGAGGTTATCGGTCAGCGTGTAAACCGTCATGCCAGAAGCCGCGCCATCATCTTCGGCCAGCGAATCTGCATGCAGTGACAGGAACACACCTACCCCCGCCGCCCGCGCCAGAGTCATGCGCGCCTCCAGCGGCACAAAAACATCAGCCTCCCGCGTCATCACCACTTCAAACCGTCCCGTGCGGAGCAGGACTTCTTTCAACTTACGCGCAAACGCCAGCATCAGTTCCGCCTCGCGCAAATCGCCGTCCTCGGCGCCGGGATCAATGCCCCCATGCCCCGGATCAAGCGCCACCCGCAGGCGCCCGGACGCGGGCGGGGGCGCGGCCACCACAGGAGGAACTTCCACCGGGTCAATTCCGGCATTGTCGCGAAAATCATCTGCCGTCGTCGGTATCAATTGCATGGTCAGCAAAGCCGACCCGTCATCCGCAACCCGCATTTCAGCCGAGTCCACCGCCAAAGGCTCGCGCAAGACGACGACAAGCCGTGACCATCCCGGCCGATACGTCCCCGTGTTGACCTCCAAAACGCTACCAGAGTCGACCTCAAGCGCCGCATCCCAAACCAATTCTGCAAAATCCACGATCAAGCGCGGTGGCCCATCAAGCGTATGAACGCGCCATGGCACTGGTTGAGACATCTCTACATTTAACTCGACACGCCCACCACTATCCGAAATAGCCGCGCCACCGCCAGCAAGACGCGCCAAGCCGGCGCCCGGCGCCTCGGCCAAGGCGCTGTGCGAAAGAAACACAAGAATCAGCGCACAAACCGCGCTGTAAAAAAAAGGATACTTGCTCATTGCCTCAGACTTTTCGAGTTTTCTCGTTATTGTGCTCAGACTAGCCTATCGGCGACTTCCCGCCAAAGGCTTTTCAGCGAATATGGCCCGCCGCCCGCATATATGTCTCCAGACGCGCCAAGCCTTCTTCGATATCTGCCGTAGCCCGCGCATAGGAAAACCGCAGCGTGCCCGTGCCACGCGCTTTGTCGAAATCAAGCCCCGGCGTCACCGACACCCCAGCTTTGTTTAGAATATCGCGCGCAAGAGTATGTGCATCTTCGGTGATCCCGCTGACATCGGCATAGACATAAAAAGCCCCGTCCGGCGGAGCGATCCGCTCAAACCCCGCCCGTGGCAGGCCCGCAAGCATCAGCGAACGGTTCGCCGCATAGACGCCAAGGTTCGCTTCCAGCTCGGGCCCGCATTCCATTGCCGCCAAAGCCGCAATCTGTGACGCATGTGGCGGACAAATAAACATGTTCTGCGCCAGCCGCTCAACCGTCCGCACATGCCCCTTCGGCACGACCATCCAGCCGATCCGCCACCCCGTCATGGAGTAATACTTGGAAAACGAATTGATCACATATGCGTCGTCGGTGATCTCCAAAGCCGAAACCGCTTTGCGCTCATATTCAATGCCGTGGTAAATCTCGTCCGAAATAAAAGCGGCGTTGCGGGCCTGGCACGCCTCAATTAACGCCGTCAAAGCCGTTCTATCCAGCATCGTCCCCGAAGGGTTGGCCGGCGACGCCACAATCAATCCGGCAATATCATGTGGCAAATCGCCCGCCACCGGTTGATAGCGATCCTCAACGCGCGTTTCGATATCCACCGGTTCAAGGCTTAACGCCCGCAAAATCTGTCGATAAGACGGATAGCCCGGTGCGCCCAAAGCCACGCGATCCCCTGCATCAAACAACGCCGTAAACGCCAGCAAAAAGCCTGCCGACGACCCCGAAGTCACAACCACGCGCGCCGGATCAAGGTCGATGTCATGCCGTTCGTCATACAGCCTGGCAATCCGCGCGCGAAGGGATGGCAACCCAAGCGCTACTGTATAGCCAAGCGCGCTCTTCTCCATCGCCGCCACCAGTGCAGCACGCGCACCTGAAGGGGCGCCGGTCCCCGGCTGCCCCACTTCCATATGGATAATATGCCGCCCCGAAGCTTCCGCCCGCGCTGCGGCCTCCATCACATCCATGACGATGAACGGGTCTACATTCGATCGACGTGACAGGCGCATCGGGACCATTCCTTCAAAGGCAAACGGATCTCTTGCCTGCCGCGTCGAACACGTGGCGTCAATGCCCCGTGCGACAACAAATCTTAGTGAAGTCCTTGCCACGTATAAGCTTCGCATGTTCTTGTGCTTGGACAGTTTTTTCCGAGGAGTCGCCGATGTTTCGTTCAATCTTGATGACAAGTGCTCTGTGCCTTGCCACCGCGTTTCCAGCCGCCGCCACCGATATCGATGCGATGACAGACGGCGAGCGTGACGCCTTTCGGTCCGAAGTGCGCGCCTATCTTCTCGAAAATCCCGAAGTCCTGATGGAAGCCATCGCGATCCTTGAAGAACGCCGGACGCAAGACGCGTCACAAGCCGAAGTTGCCATGCTTGAGCAATACAGCGAAGAAATTTTCAACGACGGTTACAGCTACGTTGGTGGCAATCCCGATGGCGACGTTACCGTGGTCGAATTTCTCGACTACCAGTGCGGCTTTTGCAAACGCGCGTTTCCAGCCGTCGAAGAGCTGATCGACAGCGACGGCAATATCCGCTTCATCGTCAAGGAATTCCCGATCCTTGGGGATGCGTCAGTGCTAGCGTCGCGCTACGCTCTCGCAGTTAAATCGCTTTATGGCGATGACGCTTATAAGACCATGCACGACGAAATGATGTTGTTGCGCGGCGACCTAACCCCGCAGACTCTGGTGCGTCTTTCCGGTGATTTTGACTTCGACCATGACGATATTCGCACAGAAATGGACAGCGAAGATATCACCCGTATCATCGCGGCAAACCGCGATCTGGCAGCGCGCCTTCAAATCCAGGGCACGCCCAGCTTCATCATGGGCGACACGTTCGTGCGCGGGTTCCTTGAATTGGACCAAATGCGCCGGGTGGTTTCCACCGAACGACAAAATCGGGGCTGACGGCACCCACAGATTTCCCAAGGCTGGCCTTGCTAACTATCGAACGATAGCTGCCCAGTTTTGGACAAAGTCACTCGCCTGCGAAGCATAGTGCGCTGACATTTCCTGCGCGCTACCCCGATAGGGATGGGGCGACGGACAGGATAAAACGAACACTTGCAGCCCTTGGTATTCTAACGCTCGCCGCCTGTGGCGAGCTTCCGCAAGATGGCAGATGGAATGCGCAGCTTTGCCGCCACCAGTCCCCCCTCGCAACGACAACGTCCAAAATGATCGCGAGGTCCCCAAGCTAGGTTTACGCCAGCCTGCACCGTGCGTTGCCAGCTGGCGTAAACCCAAAGCGTCAGTCGCTCGTCACAGTTTGGGGTTCAGACTACCCGCATTTCGCACGGCAACACTGTTCAATTCGAACGCAGCGGCTCAAAAGGCGTGATCTCCGTCTATAAACGCACATGCGGCGCAATCACCCCCGGCTCTACTGACGGCGGTTACATGGCCTATGTCGTGAATTCAGATCCTGGCCCGGCGGCACAGGCCTGGATTTCTGCGGTGCCTGAATAAGCTACTGCGATTTATATGCTGCGGTCAGCGAATGAGCCTCGGGCGGAACATCAGATGCCCCGCGATGCCGTAACCCATCGGTGAACTCGCACTTACTCCGCTGCCTCAACTGCTTCTGCAGATTCTACTGCCTCGGCCGCGTCAATCGCGGCCGCCTTCTTTTCAACCTGCTCGACGATGTGTTCCACCATTTCCTCGTTGGACAGCTTGTGGCTTTGCTTACCCGCAAGGTAGACCATGCCCGAACCAGCCCCGCCACCTGTAAAGCCGACATCCGTCATCAAAGCCTCGCCCGGCCCATTCACCACACAACCAATAATCGACAGGCTCATCGGTGTTTTGATGTGCTCAAGTCGCTTCTCCAGCGCTTCAACGGTTTTGATCACATCGAACCCTTGGCGGGCACAAGACGGGCATGAAATGATGTTCACCCCCCGATGCCGCAGACCAAGCGCTTTCAGGATCTCATAGCCAACCTTGACCTCTTCCACCGGATCAGCAGACAGGCTTACGCGGATCGTGTCGCCAATCCCCATCCACAAAAGATTACCAAGCCCGATAGACGATTTGATCGTCCCCGAAACAAGACCGCCCGCTTCGGTAATTCCAAGATGAATCGGCGCGTCGGTCGCATCCGCCAGTATCTGATAAGCGGCCGCCGCCAGAAACACGTCCGAGGCTTTGCAGCTGATCTTAAATTCGTGAAAGTCGTTATCTTCCAATATCTTGATATGGTCGAGACCGCTTTCCACCATCGCCTCCGGACAGGGCTCGGCGTATTTATCCAACAAATGCTTTTCCAGCGATCCCGCGTTGACGCCGATACGTATCGAACAACCATGATCTTTGGCCGCTTTGATCACTTCTTTGACACGCTCCTCGTTCCCGATATTGCCAGGATTGATCCGCAAACACGCAGCCCCCGCCTCGGCCGCTTCGATCGCGCGCTTATAGTGAAAGTGGATATCTGCCACGATCGGCACCGGACTTTCGCGCACAATCTCTTTCAAAGCAGCCGTAGACGCCGCGTCGGGCGTCGATACCCGCACGATATCGACCCCAGCATCGGTCGCGCGTTGGATTTGGCTAATAGTCGCCTTGACGTCTGTTGTGTCTGTATTGGTCATCGTCTGCACCGTGATCGGCGCTTCGCCCCCAACAGGAACATTACCCACATGAATTTGGCGGGATTTACGACGGTATATATTGCGCCATGGGCGGACGTGGTTCAGCGTCATCGGGCTGCCTTATGATAGATACGCGGTCCCTATGAATAGGCAAAGCGTGGCACGCTGGCAATCGTGCGATGTCAGTTGGATGCGGCCGCTTCGGCAACCGCCACAAAGCGCGCTAAATCAGAATCTCGTTCAATATCAGCGACTTGATATGTCTCCAAGATCGCATCGCGTGCAAGTGACACGTTTTTAATCACCTCAGGACCAGCACCGGCGGGACCATAAGTCGCGCCGTTCACCTCAAAATACAGCGATCCCGCATTGCCCGCACGCAAGGTCGCAGGGGCCTCGGTCAATGGCAGATCAAACTGCTCGCCAGCATCAAGGATTTTCTCGAAAATAACTGTGCCGTTTGCACCCGTTACACGCACCCAGGACGGGCGAACTGCAAACAGCGCAAGCGTTGGCGAAGCCTCTTCGACCACCTGCACTGTCGGCAGCAAATTATCTGTTTCGAACCCCGCCGAAAGGTTTGCGGTAACCGGAATGGCACTGCCAGGAACTGCAAACGGTAAGTTATCGGGGCGCGGAGGCTCCGCGGCGCTCAGTCGCGTATCACGCTCTGGCGCAAACGCACCAAAAGAATTGGGATCAATCGACGCTATAGGCCCGTCTCGCGCGACCATGACCGGGATATCCAGCGCAACGGGACGTGACACGCGATCAATACGGTCAACCCCGGGTACAAGGCCCGCCGTCACGTCAGCTCGAGGAATTTCGCCCGCAGGCGTAGCGACCGCCTGCGTCATCGGATCAAGCTCGGCCAGAACATTCGGCGTCTGCTCAACCGGCGCAAAGCGCACTTTCTGCACTTCTTGCAGCACAGACCAGCCGCCATATCCAATACCTGCAATCAGCACCATCAACACCATGACCGAGCCAATGGCACGTGGTTCGATACCGGCAAAAACAGCTTCGCCTTTCGGCATATAACTTACACTGGGTTCGATAAACGGATCGCGCAGATGGGCGGGCTTTTTCTCGCCATTGGCATTGCGGGCTTTCGAGGACCCCTTGGAAGACCGGCGAACGGACGCATCAGCAGACATTCCGTGAGCAACCGAGAAATTGCCCTCCTCGCAGAACGTCTTGAACGCCCACTCCGGATCAAGTCCAAGGTAGCGCGCGTAAGATCGCACATAACCGGCAATAAATCCGGGCGTCTCAAACGCTGAAGCGTCGGTATTTTCAATAGCTGCAATATAATTGGCCTTGATTTTCAATTCGCGCTGAACATCAAGAAGAGACTTACCCAGCGTAGCACGCTCGCCTCGCATAGTATCACCGAGCAGCAAATCAAAATCGTCGAAGCCTTTCAGCCTCGCCGGTTCATTTTCGTCTGACGCCTCAGGACGCCTGCTCATGTGTCCTGCCCCATTTAAACTCACCGTTGTCCCTACCCGCAACCGGCAGAATCGGTCACGAGGATAATCCTCTAACCACTAACACAGCACTTGCGTGCGGTCACTTGTGGATAAGTCCTAAGCGGAGAGTTCGGCGCGATTGAGCGCACAATGCGACCAAAGTTCGTCCATGGCACTGACCAATGCATCCATTTCACGCGGTCCGTGGACCGGCGACGGCGTGAACCTCAGACGCTCCGTGCCGCGCGGAACCGTGGGATAATTGATCGGCTGAACGTAGATACCAAAGCTATCAAGCAGCATATCGCTTAAGACTTTCGTATGCACCGGATCGCCGACAATCACCGGGATGATATGGCTGCCGTGATCAATGATCGGCAGTCCCAGCCCCTTCAGACGCAGCTTCAGAATGCTGGCTTGTGTCTGGTGTTCTTCACGGCGGGTGCGATCTGTTTTCAACACCCGGATACTGGCCGCCGCACCCGCGGCAACCGCCGGTGGAAGCGACGTCGTAAAGATGAATCCCGGCGCATAAGACCTTACTGCATCACACATTTTTGCGCTTGATGCGATGTAGCCACCGTGCACCCCAAAGGCCTTCCCAAGGGTTCCGTTGATGATGTCGACACGATGCATAAGACCATCACGCTCAGCCACACCGGCGCCGCGCGGGCCATACATGCCAACAGCATGAACCTCGTCGATGTAGGTCAACGCGCTGAACTCATCGGCCAGATCGCAAAGCGCCTCAATGGGTCCGAAATCACCATCCATTGAATAAATCGATTCGAACGCGATCAGTTTCGGAGCAGCAGAATCATCCGCCTCTAGCAATTCACGCAGGTGTGCCACATCGTTGTGACGGAAGATGCGCTTCTCGCCACCGTTGCGCCGAATGCCCTCGATCATCGAGGCATGGTTGAACTCATCCGAGTAAATGATCAGCCCCGGGAAAAGTTTTGGCAGTGTGGATAACGTAGCGTCATTCGCGATGTAAGCCGATGTGAAAAGCAGTGCTGCGCCCTTGCCGTGAAGATCAGACAGTTCGGCCTCAAGCGCCTTATGATAGACAGTCGTCCCCGAAATATTACGTGTCCCACCGGACCCGGCCCCCGTAGCCTCAAGCGCCTTGTGCATTGCGGCCAGAACCTCAGGATGTTGGCCCATTCCAAGATAATCGTTACCGCACCAAACGGTTACGGGTTGCTTCGTGCCGTCCTTGCGCTCCCGCACGGCATGCGGAAATTGTCCTCGCGTGCGTTCAATATCGATAAAAGTCCGGTAACGGCCTTCTTGATGCAGTTTGTTCAGGGCAGCGTCTAGCTGAAGGTCATAATTCACGTTTGTCATCTCCGTAATCCGAATATGCCTAAATTATCCACCAGTCAGATGGCAAGGAACAAATTGACGCTATAACACAGATCAATTTCTAACGATTATCGCGCAATCGTCGGCGCCTTTTGCGTCCTGAGTGCAGGCCCCCAACGCCCCGCCCGGCGATGGGGCCATCGCCCAAGCCCCGGTCGAGCGTGATATTGCAAAAACCTTCGCTCCAGCCGCCGGTGTATAGCGGTCGAAAAAGCCCCGCGTCGCGTCAAGCGACAAGCTAAGCGAGCGTCGTTGATATTCCGGTGGTAAAATGCGTGCTGCGATCTGGCAT
>CAJQNG010000007.1 GCA_905479635.1 uncultured Boseongicola sp.
CGTTTCTTGGTCACGACGCTCTCACATCCCTTTCTGCGGCCCAGCTTGCACTCAAATACGACCTCCCGATGATCCCCGCGTATGGGATACGCATTGATGACGGGAATGCATTTCAAGTAGAATTCGAAGCTCCTATCCCCCACACTGATGCCATCACTATGACGCGTGCCTTTAATGACAGTCTGTCCGCGCGGATCTTGGCCAACCCGGACCAGTGGTATTGGATGTTGAGACGCTGGGAAGGCGCATCAAGTCCAGCATAGTCCAAAGTGCGGGTATCTGTTTCTGATGCAGCAACGGTGCGCTTTCAGCCCCCTTTCGCCGGGTGTTTTTCTATTGGGGTTAAGGCGTTATGTGATGCGCGCATTTAAGGCCGTCATTCGGCCGAAGCTGTTTACTCCGGCAATTCGGTCATTTCGAAAGTCCAGCCAATGCGAGGCCGGACGCAATGTGTTCCCAGTCTTGCTGCCTTTGCCACATGGCGCGGAAACCACCAGCCAACCCCATAACTGTTATGTCAGGCATCGGAATGTCCCGTATACGAAACTCGTCTTGACGCATTTGGATAAAATCATTCAGGGCATTGGATGCATCATCCGCGCGAGAAAACATTCATTCAGCTTCCTGATCAGGGACTAGCCCGCCTTGTTGCTGCATCGCGATCAAGACAGTCCCAGAATCAGATTCAATCGCGTCCCAGTGCGAATTTGCGCAAGAGCGCGGCTCACTTCTGGGCGAAGCGTCCCGAGCTTTTTCGCGAGAGACCCGGAGTGATTCACGCGCTTAGAGCTTACCGGAAATGCATGGTAGTCGGAGACTACGGCGCTTCGCCTTTGGTGACGGCGACAAGGACTGCTGCAATCTCGGCGGCGTCTAATCCATAGTCGTTTAAGGCGGTTTCAGGCGATATGTATCCACGGGAAAGATCGCGTTTGACTTGATCCAGCGGTCGATCTTTTGGATCGCCGTAGCCCGCGCCTCCGGGGAAGGCCATCATGACTCTCCGACCGTGGGGAACGAATTGCTTGCCTTTGCCGTTCATCGCCGTGCCGTCGTCTTGTGCGATAGTTGTTGGCGCGCCAGCCATACCGCCACGTCTTCCACGGGCAGGGTGGTTTACACGGTCAAACATCGCCTGGATGTCGAATTCGTGGCCCTCGCGCGCACCGACTTCCATGTATTGTCCAAGGCCGCCGCGCTGTTTACCGGACCCACCGGAATCGGGGCGCAGTTCTTTGCGCCAGATTATCACCGGACCAGCGTGTTCGGTTGCTTCCACGGGCATGGTCATCACGCCGGACGGGAAGGCGGTGGCATTCAACCCGTCATGTTCTGGCCGTGCACCCGAACCGCCAGAGTTGAACGTCAAGACCTCGGACCGCCGGGCATTTGTGGGGGCGGGCGCGTCGGTGCGGGGGCGTAAGGATACCTGAAAGTTGCATAGACATCCGGCCCCCTCGGCAGGGACCAGCCCCGGCACGATCTTATCAAAGGCATTAAACACAGTATCCGGCACGAAGTGGCCAACGATGTGGCGCAAGGCGACGGGGGCGGGGTGCACTGCATTGACGATTGTATCGACCGGGGCCTCGATTTCGAATGGGGCAAGTGAGGCGGCGTTGTTGGGGATTTCAGGCGCGATGGCCACTTTTAGGGCGTAGCAGGCATAGGCTTTTGCATAGACAAGCGGGCAGTTTATGCCTTTTTTGTCTACCGCGGATGATCCTGTGAAATCAGACACGATACGGTCTTCGTAGACGGTTACTTTGACCTTCAGCGTTATGGGTTCTTCAAAGCCATCTAGCGTCATTTCGCCTGTGGCTGCTTTGCGTGGCAAGGCTGCAATGCGTTCGAGCGTTGCGCGGCGGGAGTTGTCGAGGATGAACGAACCGATGCCGTCCAGATCAACGAGGTCAAATTCGTCCATCATGTCGATGAGACGGCGATGCCCGATCTCGTTGCATGTCGCAAGCGCGTACATGTCGCCGACCAGTTGATCGGGTTCGCGCACGTTGCCGCGTACAATGCGGATGAGTGTTTCATCGACCTCACCTTTACTGGCGAACTTCATAATCGGAATTTGGAGACCCTCTTCGTAGACGCTTGCGGCGTCCGCGCCAAAGCCGCGCCCGCCAATGTCGACGATATGGGCTGTGCAGGCAAAAAACCCGATAAGCGAGCCTGAGTAGAATGACGGGCTGACCATAGTGATGTCATGGAGGTGGCCAGTGCCCTCCCAGGGGTCATTCGTGATATAAACGTCACCCTCGAAGATGTTTCCGCGTCCGATGCGGCGGATGAAATGGGCGACCGCGTCGGCCATTGCGTTAACATGGCCGGGTGTTCCGGTGACGGCTTGCGCAAGCATCTGGCCGTGTACGTCGTAGACACCGGCCGACAAATCACCAGCTTCCCGCACCGAAGTCGAGAACGCCGTGCGCACAAGTGCTTGTGCCTGTTCTTCGACCACAGAGATTAGCCTGTTCCACATGACTTGGTAGGCCACGTTTGAGGGGTCTTTTGCCACTGTCTTATCCTTTTACACGCAGGTCGATGCAGCCGTCAGGCTGGCGAACTGCGGTGCAACTTGAGGGGACGATGATCGTTGTCTCGTCTTCTGTGATGATCGCTGGTCCGGCTGCCATCGTTCCTTGCGACATGTCGCGTCGCAAAACGATGTTGGCGGTCACAAAATCTGCGACGGCAGGGTCGAACAGTTTGCGATTTCCGCGGGATAGGGCAGCGGTGTGCCCGGCTTCTTCAGAGACGCGTGCGACGGCTTCGGGAGGGGTTGTTGCATTGACGGACCAGACGGTGATTTCGATATCCATTCCCGCGACCGAGCGGCCGAAGAGCTTGGCGTAGTCTTCAATGAAGCGCGCTTTGAACACGGCGCTGTCTGGGTTCATCGCTTGGTCTTCGGTCAGAGTGATTGGGATTTCCCAACCTTGGCCGGAATAGCGCATATAGACCTTAAACTCGGAGCGGATCGGGCTGACTGCGTCACAGTTGCGCACAAAACCCGTCGCCTCTGACTTGAGGTCTGCGAGCAGGGTTTTGATTTTTGCGCCGTCGAAGTCTGCGAGGGTCATGTAGACAGAACGGTTTGCCTCGAAGCTGAAGGGCGCACGAAGGAAGCCGATGGCAGAGCCGACGCCAGCGCCGGGTGGGACGAGGAGGCGGTCGACGCCAAGTTTTTCGCATAAGCGGCCAGCGTGAAGAGGTGCTGCACCTCCGAACGCAATCATGGTGTATTCGGAAAGGTCCTCGCCGTTCTCAACTGCGTGAACGCGGGCGGCATTTGCCATGTTTTCGTCAACGACCTCAGCCAGTCCAAATGCCGACGTGGCCGCATCCATTTCGAGCACGTCGCCAAGCGCCGATGTAAGGGCGGTTGCAGACGCGGCGGCATTTAGAGCGATCGAGCCGCCAGCAAAATTCTTGGGGTCCAATTTGCCAAGAATAAGGTCTGCATCCGTCACAGCCGGTTTTATCCCGCCGCGTCCGTAGCAGGCTGGCCCCGGTTCTGATCCGGCACTTTTAGGGCCGACGCGAATTTGGTGCATGGCGTCTACGTGAGCAAGCGAGCCACCTCCGGCGCCGATTTCCACCATGTCGATCACAGGGATTGAAATAGGCATTCCTGAGCCCTTCTTGAAGCGATAAGTTCTCGCGACCTCAAACACCCGAGACGTTTTCGGTGTCTGATTTTTAATTAGGCAAATCTTGGCTGTTGTGCCGCCCATGTCGAACGACAGGACTTTGTCGAGACCGTAGCGCGCCGCAATATTGGCGGCGAATACAGCGCCGCCTGCGGGCCCCGACTCGACCAGGCGCACGGGAAATTCTGCCGCGTTCTCGATCGAGATAATGCCGCCGCCCGAATGCATGAGGAAGATAGGGCAGGCCGCACCGACGTCGTGCAGCCTTCCTTCCAGACGGCCGAGATAGGACTTCATCAGGGGTTTGATATAGGCGTTGGCTACGACCGTATTGAACCGCTCGTATTCACGCATCTGGGGCGAGACTTCACAAGACAGCGATACCATGGCTCTCGGTATTTTCTCGTTCAAAACGTCTCGTACCAGCGTTTCGTGGGTATCGTTCAGGTAAGAATGGATCAGTCCGACGGCGATGCTTTCGTAGCCCGCCTTAGCGATCTCATCGACGGCGGGCTCGATATCCACGCGGGATAAGGGTTCCAGCACGTTGCCGCTGGCGTCGATGCGCCCCGGCACAGTGTAGCGCATCTGCCGAGGTAAAAGCGGCTCGGGGAGGTTGAGGTTCAGATCGTACTGCTCAAACCGGGATTCTGTGCGCATCTCGATGACGTCACGAAAGCCTTGCGTTGTGATCAAAGCAGTCTTTGCGCCGCGCCGTTCGATAAGCGCGTTGGTGGCAAGAGTTGTGCCATGGATGATCTGCTCGATCTCGGACGGCGCTATCCCAGCTTTGGCACAGACCTGTTGCGTTCCGTCGATGATTGCGTTCTCGGGCGCGATGTAGGTGGTGAGCACTTTGGCAGAATATGCCGCTCTGCCCACTTCAAGAACGACGTCCGTAAACGTCCCGCCAATGTCGACCCCAAGGCGTACGGATTGCTTTGTCATGCAGTGGACCTCAAGTCAGTTGATCTGATTTTGCGGGATTTTGCGGGTGGCTACCAACGAATTATGCAAAGATCTATTTTGAATTCATTTTCGGACGGTTCTTGGCTGCCAGGCAGGGCGTAATTGCGATGGATATGTCGCCTATATGGGAGCTTTCGGTTGAAGGAAGGGACTTGTTGTATCTGGCGGCGATAGCCTTGAGCAAACTGAGGTGCAGATCGGTCAGCCATATCAACGCAGTCGACGGCAGGGTTAGAAACGCAAAGGTCACCGGCAAAGAGTGAGGCGACGCGGCTTGCCTCGCGGGTTTGTGGGGCAATGAATTTCTAGGCCAAGCTGTTTCCACAACTGCGAACCTAGTCTTGAACGTCCTCAGGCATTTTCCGACATGGCTAGGGGCTGTTGACGGTCACCTAAGATGAAGGATTGTTGCGGCGATAGAGATGAAGGCCGTGAAGCTATGGTCTGTTTTGCACGAACGCATAGCTATCCTTTTGTTTTCCCTCAACTTACCAAAGTGGTTTTCAATCAAATACCGCCATTTGTAGGTCTCCTTGTCGAAGTCTGCTGGGAACCTGCGGTTGGATTTTGGCGGTATGAGCGGGGTGATGTCGCGGGCCAGAAGGTCATTTCGCAACCAATCCGCATCGAAGGCCCTATCCGCCAGAAGATGTCCGGCTGTCAGGTCGCGGATCAGTGTGTCGGTCTCGCGTAAGTCGTGGGCTTGCCCTGGCATCAGACAGAAATCAACGAGATTTCCGAGCCCGTCCGTTAGGGCCAGTATCTTCGTCGTTATCCCTCCTCGAGAACGCCCAATGGCCTGGCAAAGAGTCCCCCTTTTGCGCCTTGCCCCGAGCGGTGAACCTTGACGATGGTACCGTCGATCATGGCGTATTCCAGGTCGGCGTCTGAGGTAAGTGCTTTAAACATATGGTAGAAAGCATCCGCTTTGACCCACCTGCGGAACCGCTTGAGCACGCTGTTCCATTTGCCGAATTCCTCCGGTAACTCTCGCCACTGCGCCCCGGTGCGCACGATCCAAAGGACGGCCTCCAAGAACAGTCGGGGGTCACGCCCTGTTTGCCCAGGATCAGTTGCTTTGCCGAGACAGTACGGTTCGATAATTGCCCACTGCGCATTGGATAGGACTCTTCGGGTGAAGGTTGCTCTCCTCTGTTTGCAACCTTGAATCAGAAAGCAGGTGATTTGGGAATCCCGAACGTCAACAGCCCCTAGTTTGCGCGGCTGCGGTTGGTCTTTATGGCTGGAGTACGCTGGGATTGCCGCTTGCTAAGGCATTTGGCGTTTCGACGGTCTAACGGGTCTGGTTTTCTCCTATGCTGTGGTTTGCTTCTCTCGCTTTTGCGCGACGGCGGAATTGAACTTGGGGCGGGGCTTTCTCTGGTGGCGCTTGGATACGAAGTGATGGCACTCGGCAGTGCCATCGGCCACGGAATCCATTTTTGGTGCAGATCGGTTCGCCGCGCTTTTCGCATCTGACTTTACCGCCTGGTGTATTGCCGGCTTCATCGCGCCTTGGATTGGGGGTGCTATCTTCGATGCAATAGGGTGGGGGAGAGATGCATTGGTACTTTCATTGCTTGCAACGTCTCTTAGCGCTTTGTCGATTTTGCTTTTGAAAAGGCAGGTTGATCGCATGGATGGTATGACGACGCGGTAAAGGATAGGAGGAATAAGCGGCTAACCCGGGATGCCGACAAGGCATCGGTTCTCTATCGTTTGGACTGGACGTTGATGGGGTAGCAGCGGATACCGGGGCAATGGATGCAACGCTTATCACACTCGCCTTTTGCGGGATCGCTGCCGGAGGTGTGCTAAAGGGCGCGACCGGGGCTGGCGCACCCTTGGTTGGGGTGCCGGTTTTGGCTGTGGTCTTCGACGTACCGATGGCGGTGGCTATCTTTTCGGTGCTGAATATCGTGTCGAACTCTTGGCAGGCGAAGACGTTCTATCACGAGATCACTGATCGTCGCTTTGCCTGGACGCATGCGGCGACGGCCGCGATTGGGGTCGTGCTTGGATCGGTGTTGCTGGCGACCTTGCCGACCGAGGTTCTGATGGCTTCGATGGCGGCTGTGGTTTTTCTTTATATTGGGTTGCGGATTTCAACTCCAAACTGGCAGATGACGCGCGAACAGGGACGTCGATTTGGGCCGATACTCGGATTTGTGGGGGGTGTCATGCAGGGGGCGGGCGGACTATCGGCGCCGGTTTCCGTGTCGTTCCTCAATGCTCTACGTCTGCCGCGGGTGGACTTCATTGGGACGATATCGGTGTTTTTCCTGTTGATGTCTGTGCTTCAAGTGCCGACCTTGGTGGCCCTTGGAATACTGAATTGGGAGAGGGCTGGGTTGGCGGCTTTGGCCGTTGTTCCGTTGTTCTTGGGAATATCGATTGGTGCCTGGAGCGCGCGGTATCTTTCGAAAGAGGCGTTTGACCGAGCGATCCTGCTGTTGCTTGCGGTTATTGCGCTCAAATTGCTTTGGGATGCGATTGGCTGAACGACTGAAAGTATCAAGGTGCGTTCCTTTGACTTGTGTGGGGTGGTCTTTTGGGCCGGGTGACACAAGTTTGCGCGGTCCAGTATCGTACCCGCACAAAGACTAAATGATCGCACGTTCTAGGTAGGGTGCATTGTTTACAATCCGCTCGAAGTGAAACGGGCTGAGGTCAAGGTTCTGGTAGGCGCCGTAGGTGAGCCATTCGGCCGTTCCACGTCCCATCGCGGGCGATTGCTGCAAGCCGTGGCCGGAAAATCCGTTCAGGAATACGAAATTCCCGATCTCGGGGTGCGGACCGATGATTGCGTTATGATCAAAGACGTTCATCGAATAATGCCCAGTCCATTCGGAGATGACTTTGACGGCCTCGAACTGTGGGATGCGCGTGGCTATGGTGGGCCAGATGTGATCCTGCCAGATCGCGTGATCCATGTCGAAGTCGTCGACGTCGACCGCCGGGTCGATGGCAGTGTGGCCACCGCATTGGTAGGTGCCGCCTCCGTTTTCACGCACATGGACGCCGGAGGGGTCGATGGTAAGGGGTAGGTCCTGATCTATAGGGTGTTCGGCCTTGAAGACCCACGAATACCGCTTGCGGGGTTCAATCGGTAGGTCGACGCCTATCATGGCGGCCGTGCGCGCGGCGCGGGGGCCCGAAGCATTTACGAGCTGGCCGCAGGAGATTGTCTCGCCGGATGCGAGTGTTACGCCGTCGACGCGGGTTCCGTTCGGGTTCTTGGTGATCGCGACGACTTCGTTGCCGATATAGTCAACGCCGCGCTCGATGGCCTGGCGTCTCCACCAGGAGAAAACGGTCGCACCGTCCCAGTAGCCTTCGTTCAAACGGTTGATTGAGCCGAGGATGATGTCATCGACGTTGTAGAACGGATAACGCAACTTGATCGCCTCTGCGGTGAGGAGTTCGGTGGCGGCTCCGCAGGCGAGTTGCACTTTTTGGCTTGTGCGAAGGGTGTCGGCAAAACCATCTGTATCTGCAAGATAGAGGTAGCCGAACGACTGAATTTTGAGGTTAGGTACACGCTCATCACCACCCATACGGTCACGGACGTTGTTGATGAAGTCAGCGCCAAATTGCGAGATGCGCACGTTCAGTTCTGTGGAAAACTGCTGTCGGATACAAGAATTGGTGTGAGCCGTCGAGGCTTTTTCGATTGTAGGATCGCGTTCCACCACAAGGATAGAGCCGTTGAAATCGGGGCTTTCGGTTAGCCACCATGCGGTGGATGATCCCATGATTGCACCGCCGATGATGACGACATCGTAACTGTTTTGTCGTGGAATTGTTGGGTAGCCGTTCTTGGTCTTGGCGTCTGCAGACGGCATGGTATCTGGCTCCGAAGCGGTTTCGTCTACCGTAACCATAGCATTTAGAAGCGTTCAATCTTTGTGAACTGCTGTAAGCCAAATTTTGGTGCACACCAAAGAAAAAGGCCCGACAAAGCGGACCAGTTCAGTTAGAAATTTGGGCTTCTTATCGGCCCCAGATCCGGACTGGACCGCAGTCCACATGTACAAAGTTTGAGCGCGAGTATTTGCCAACGCCGCCCGCCGAACAAGAAATTGCGGCGCGCGAGATTTGTGCAACCGAGCGACCGTTAAGGCGCAGGTCAGCGGCTTGTCCCTGCATGTGCAGAGAGTTGCGTGCGACCGCGCTTGAGCGCGAACGCAACATTGCGTTGGTTTTCGGAGAGCGGTACCCGGAGAGCATAAGGAACGGCGAGTCGGCCTCGAGCATATTGTGAGAGGCTGCAATGATGTCGACTGCACGTCTGTCGATCTTCTTGATGCCATCAGTGCGCCAGTCGCGCATGAAATGGTTCACCTCGGCCAATGCTTCGGGGATATAATCGCCTTCGATCCAGTAGATCGTGTCGATGCTTTCGCCGGTGCGGCCCGAATGAAGTCGAATGCGGCGGATATCACCGGCTCCACGCAAAAAAGAAAACGCGTTGGCGAAGGTGGGTGCTGCTGTTACGGCTGTTGCGGCGAACGCGCCTAGAAGGCCGCGTCTGGATATTCCCATCGAGTGTGTCTTTGTCATCGTTGCCTACTGCGTCCCGTCTTTGGTCCCATCGGTCAAACCGACGGCAGGTGCCCATCCCCAGGCAACTTTTCTATGCCACGATCGCTTCGTTGAGGAAACAGTCATACATTGCAAAGTGAAACAATTCGTAAAAATCGGCGGAATTCTGCTTAAAAATCGATCTGTTCGGCGTGACCCATTTGCCTCTTTGGTCGAGTCAAAAACCCCAAATTTACCAGATCTACAGCATTGTGAATGGACAACGACACAGCATTTGCCGAGACAGGCCCGGGGATCGGGTAACAACACTGTAAAGATTGAATGCTGCCATGACGACTATTAGAAGACTTTCGATTTGCGTATTTTTAGGTTTCTTGATGGCGCCACTTATTGTGGCACATCCGGCAAGTGCGCAGAGCCTTGCTTTTAAGCAGGCCGTTGCCGAGGCTGCTGCGCAGGATCGCGACATCGCGGCGTTCTACAAAGAAATCGGCTACAAACCGATTTGGACAAGTGCTGCACGCGGCGACAAAAAACGTCGCGAAGCGTTTCTGGCCGCCCTTGGAAACGCTTCGGCGCACGGGCTGCCACTTGATCTGTACCGACCCGACGAAATCTCAACCGCCATGCGCGCGGCGCGAACCGATCGCCAGCGTGGCGCACTTGAGGTCGAGTTGAGCCGTGTGTTCCTTGACTATGCGCGTGATGTGCAAACTGGCATTCTGACTCCCGCTCGGGTGGACGAGGGTCTTGTCCGTGAAGTTCCAATGCGTCCGCGAAAGGCGACTTTGGCGGCGTTTCACAAGTCATCCGCGAAGGGTTTTTTAAAAGCGCTACCGCCGAAAAGCCCGGAATACGCGCGATTGATGAAAGAGAAGATGCGCTTTGAAAAGCTCATCGGCCGCGGTGGTTGGGGTGACAAGGTTGCGGCGAAATCGTTGAAGCCGGGTGCGTCTAACAATTCCGTTTTGCAAATGCGCAATCGTCTGATCGCGATGGGGTATTTATCACGTACTCCCACGAATTCCTATGACAATGCGATGGTTGCGGCGGTGAAAGCCTTCCAATCTGACCACGGGTTGCTCAACGATGGTGTTGCCGGGGCGAACACAATGGAGGCGATCAACACCACAGCCTCCACGCGCCTGAGCCAGATAGTTGTTGCGATGGAGCGTGAGCGATGGATCAATATGCCGCTTGGCAAGCGGCATATCTGGGTAAACCTTACAGACTTTCACGCGCGCATCGTCGACAACGGCAAGATCACCTTCCAGACACGCTCGGTGGTTGGGGCAAATATCGCCGAGCGGCGCACGCCGGAATTCTCGGACGTGATGGATCATATGGTTATTAATCCGACCTGGAATGTGCCACGTTCGATTGCGACAAAGGAGTATCTTCCGCTTTTGAAGGAAGATCCGTTCGCTGTTTCAAACTTGAATATCATCGATGTTCGAGGGCAGATTGTGTCGCGCGCCGAGATGGATTTCGCGGAGTACGATGAGACGAATTTCCCCTACGATCTTAAAGAGCCGCCAAGCCAGGGCAATGCGCTTGGGCTTGTGAAGTTTATGTTCCCTAATCGCTACAACATCTACTTGCATGACACGCCGGCAAAACAACTGTTTGGCCGGGAAAAGCGGGCTTTTAGTCATGGATGTGTGCGTCTGAACGATCCGTTCGATTTTGCCTATCAGCTTTTGGCAAAGCAGGAGCGCGATCCCCAAGGCTTTTTCAAAGCAACCCTGGCTACGCGCACGGAAAGCTTTGTGACACTGAAAGAGCCAGTACCTGTGCATCTGGTGTATCGAACAGCCTTTACCCAGGCCAAAGGCAACATTCAGTTTCGCGGCGATGTCTATGGACGGGACCGCAAGATCTGGCGTGCATTGAGCAATGCCGGGGTGGTGTTAAGTTCGGTTCGCGGCTAATTCTACGCCCTGAAAGGGGCGTACATGAGCTTTACTGTTTTTGAAGTCGCAACCGCGCTTGGGGCGGAGGCCTTTGGCGATGGTGACATAGTGATCACTGGCGCATCGGAGCCTGCTTCGGCGCGTGCGAATGACCTCGCTTTAGCGATGGACCCAAAATACGCTGAAGGGCTTTCTGAGGGTGCCGCGCGGGCTGCAATCCTTTGGGAAGGGGCAGATTGGCGTGCGCTTGGACTTGAGGCTGCAATCGTAGTGCCGCGGCCGCGGTATGCGATGTCCGGGCTGACGGCATTGCTTGATCGCGGGCCAGAGATTGCATTGGGCATCCACCCGTCGGCGGTTGTACACGCGACGGCTGTTATTGGCGCGAGCGCTGCGGTGGGTCCGTTGGTTGTTGTCGGGCCCCGCGTGAAAATCGGTGCTAGCGCGCGCATTGCCTCGCATGTGTCAATTGCAGAAGACACCGAAATAGGGTCGGATGCCGTGATCCATTCCGGCGCACGGATTGGCGCACGGGTCACGATCGGCGATCGGTTTGTTTGCCAGCCGGGCGTAGTTATCGGCGCGGACGGGTTCAGTTTTGTCACTCCAGAAAAAAGCCGGGTCGAGGAAGCGCGGGCCTCGCTTGGCGCAAAAACCGAAGCCGTTAACCAAAGCTGGACGCGCATTCACTCGATTGGCACGGTGCATATCGGCGACGATGTCGAGATTGGTGCGAATTCCACAATTGATAGGGGCACGATCCGCGCGACAACCATCGGGGATCGCACAAAGCTCGATAATCTTGTGCATCTGGGGCATAATGTATCGGTTGGTAATGACACGCTGTTGTGTGGCCAGGTGGGTATCGCCGGGTCGACGAAGATCGGCAATCGCGTCGTGCTTGGTGGGCAGGTTGGTGTGTCAGACAACATCTTTGTAGGTGACGATGTGGTGGCTGGCGGGGCGACGAAAATAATGTCGAAAGTCCCGGCTGGCCGCGTCATTCTTGGTTATCCGGCGATGAAGATGGAACAGTATCTTGAGGCCGGACGGAACTGGCGGCGATTGCCGCGCCTGATAGATGACGTAAAGGCGCTAAAGAAAGCTGTTTTAAGCGATGACAAGGATGACTAAATAACCGACACGTCTCGAAGGGCAGGAAATCAATGATTGAGAGTGTCAAAGACCGGGTGGTTCGTATTGTCGCTGAACAAGCGTTGCTTGCGCCGTCGGATGTATCGTTGGATCAAACGCTCGAGGATTTGAGCATCGATAGCATGGCTTTGGTCGAAGCGATCTTCGCAATCGAGGAAGAATTCGACATTACTGTACCGTTCAATGCAAACGAGCCTGACAAGTCCGAGTTTGATATTTCTTCTGTGGCCACGATTGTTGCGGCCGTTGAAGCGCTTATTGCCGAGCAGAAGGACTGAATGCGCCGCGTGGTTATCACCGGAGCGGGGACGATCAACCCGCTTGGCCATTCAGTTGCCGCCACCTTTGAAGCCATGCGCGAGGGTCGGTGCGGGATAGGGCCTTTGGATATTCGTGATGTTGACCGGCTTTCGATCAAGATCGGTGGGCAGGTAAAGGACTATGCCGCTGATGATCGGTTCAATCGGCAACAACAGGCGCTTTACGATCGGTTCACGCAGTTCACAATGATTGCCGCGAAAGAGGCGATTGAGCAGTCGGGGCTTGAGTTTGCGGATGATCTTTCGGCTGAAGCAGGTGTGGTTTTGGGCACCAGTGGCGGCGGCCTGACCACTCAGGACGAAAACTACCGGGCGGTCTATGAAGAGGGCAAAAATCGCGTTCATCCGTTCATTGTGCCAAAGTTGATGAACAATGCCGCAGCCAGCCATGTGTCGATGACCTGGAACCTGAAGGGGCCGTCGTTTACGGTTGCGACGGCTTGTGCCTCGTCGAACCATGCGATGGGTCAGGCGTTTTGGCTGGTGCGCAATGGTGCTGCGCGCGCGATGATCACGGGTGGTTCGGAATCTATGCTATGCTTTGGCGGTGTGAAGGCATGGGAGGGCTTGCGTGTGATGTCACGCGATGCCTGCCGGCCTTTTTCGGCCAACCGAAATGGAATGGTGCAAGGCGAGGGCGCGGGCGTTTTCGTGTTCGAGGAATACGAGCATGCCAAAGCGCGCGGCGCGAATATTCTTTGCGAAATTGTCGGATTCTCGATGACCGCGGATGCTTCGGATATTGTTATGCCATCGCAACAGGGGGCGTCTCGCGCCATAGCCGGTGCACTGCGCGACGCGAGGATTGATGCGAGCGAAGTTGAATACATCAATGCACATGGCACCGGAACGGCGGCGAACGACAAGACCGAATGTGCGGCCGTTGCCAATGTGTTTGGACGCCATGCGGACAAGGTTATGATTTCATCGACGAAATCTATGCATGGGCATCTGATCGGCGGTACAGGCGCGGTCGAGTTATTGGCCGTGGTCATGGCGTTGAAAGACGGAATTGTCGCACCGACAATCGGATATCAGGAACCTGATCCGGAGTGTGCATTGGATGTCGTGCCGAACGAGGCGCGCGAAGCAAAGGTGAAATATGCGCTGTCGAATGCGTTTGCTTTTGGCGGGCTGAACGCTGTGCTGGCCTTGAAGAAAATCTAAAATACTTTTTGAAGTTTTGCCGAAATCTGCAAACCTCGCGCGTCTTTATGTCGACACCGACGACAGGAGGCGCTTATGCCCATTAAAGCACTGCGCTGGGAGCGATTGAAGTGGGGACGGCAGATTGGCGGCAGATTGTGCTGCTTTATGATCGGTTGTTGGCGTTTCAGCCGACAGGCTTGGTGCGGCTTAGTCGGTGTGCCCTGGTGGAGGCCGAAGCTCTGCGCACCGCTTTGGTCGAGATTGACGCGCTTTCGGACGAATTGGACGGCTACCGGCCCTTTCACGCGGCACGCGCAGAGGTCTTGCGTCTGTGCGGGAATGTGGACGGGGCGTCTGCCGATTTGTGCCGCGCAATTGAATTGTCACGCAGCGTGGACGAGCAGCGGTGGCTCGCGGCGCGGCGTGGTGCGCTGTTTTAATGCTTTTTGAGCGGTACGGCGTACAGTTCAAGTCGGTGACCTTTAAGGTCATAGCCGAGCT
>CAJQNG010000008.1 GCA_905479635.1 uncultured Boseongicola sp.
GACTTTTTCCGCAAGACCCTGCCAGAAAAATGGCCCGAGTTCCGCAACACCGTCACCGACAACTTCCGCGTCGTATCACTCAAGGGATACAAAGTGATTTGAGGGTAAACCCTCAGGTCAATTCAGGCGCAGGAGTATATCAAGATCAAGCATCATCAATATGCCCCACGACGATGCCGTCGCCTTCTCGGCGGCGGCGATGAACGAGCGCCGATTTGACAGCCCGGGCAGTAGGTCTGTGACGGCAAGTTGGGCAAGTTCGTGACGCAGCTTTCCGTGATACCAGATCGACCCAAGTCCGAGACAGCTTAGGGAAGAAATACGCCCAAGACATGGTCTGATACGAATGCCTCGTCATTGCCGTGTAACCAAAAGTTCCAGCATCAAAATGCAAGGCGCAACCAGCATGCTCAGAGTTAATGATTTCAAAAAGAAATCGCTTTGGTTGCGCGGCGCAACTTGGGTAATCAGAGTTTCGAAGATGGCCATCATAGGCATGGCGATGTGTCTGCAATCGCCAGAATTGCGAGACCGTGAACGGGCTCTCACTTGCTCGGAAAAAGCCTTGTGAATTTTAGCGAATTGGACGCGCTACTCGATGCCAAGGAAATTCTTCATGAAAGTCAGTGCAACTCCCAAGCCGTCCGGAGCGATTCCGTGGCCAGTGCCTTTCATAACGTGGCCGTAAACGTCGAAATCGGCCTCCTGAAGTGCATCGGAAGCCGTCTGCATGTCGTCAAAAGGGACGACATCGTCTGCGTCGCCGTGAACCAGCAAGACCGGAGGTCGGCTAAGGGCCTCGGTTGCCAGCGCGTCAGGAATCATCAGACGCCCCGAAAACCCCACGATGCCCGCGAGCGGATCGGCGCGACGCGGCGCGACGTGCAAGCCGATCATAGTGCCCTGACTGAACCCGAATAGCAGAAGGCGATCTGGGCTAAGACCTTCATCCGCGAGAACTTTGTCAATGAACGTATCAAGGCGGCGGGCGGCTTGTAACAGCCCCTCGCCTGCCGCGGATTCGGACGAGCCATCGATCCACGGGATCGGAAACCACTGAAACCCCAACGGATTTGCCATAGAGCGATCCGGCGCATTTGGCGCGATAAAAACCGTGTCTGGCATGTGCGGCGCAAGCGGTTCGGCCAATCCCAACAGGTCATTTCCATCGGCACCATACCCATGCAGAAACATAACCACGGAACTGTCTTCGCCCGAAGTTGATGCGCGTCTTTGAAAGTCAAGATCTTCGCTCATCTGATGCCTTTACGATCTTTTGCCACGTGGTAGTAGGCCCAAAGCAGCCGCGCCGCAACGCTGCGCCAAGGAGACCAGTCCTCAGACATCTGGCGCAATGCATTTTCGGTGGGTCGCGCATCAAGATCAAACAAAACCCGCACCGATTCTTGCAGCGCAAGATCGCCCGGCGCAAACACATCCGCATGCCCAAGTGAGAACATCGCATAAATCTCTGCCGTCCAGCGGCCGATGCCGGGCACCTCGATCAGCGTTTGTATCACGTCTTCCGTGGGCTGGCTCCGCAGGGCTGGATAACGGATGCCCGACGCCGCCAGTTCCCGAGCATATCGGATTTTCTGCCGCGACATTCCGCAAGCGCGCAAGTCCTCGTCCGTGGCCGACATGATCTTGCGTGGCCCTGTTAAACCGGCGGCCTTCAGGCGCGCCCAGATTGCCGCTGACGCCGCGACAGACACCTGTTGGCTGACGATCGCATCCAAAACGGCCGCGAAACCATCGCCACGCAAACGCAGCGGCAAGGCCCCTGTGCGCTTCAGCGCTTGTGCAAACCGGTCATCATGCGCGGCCAACCAGGCAGCCCCTTCGGCAACACAGGCATCCGAAGTGATTATCCGTCCAATACCCGCGTCTGTCACTTACGTCTCCTGACCCAGTTCAGCGTTTCCGCGACGGAACTTATGCGCAGTAAATCCGCCGGCGGCGGGCCACACAACACCGCAACGCGCTAACCAAGTGCGCGCGCAGCTTCCAATTTCGGCCAGCCTCCGTGCCCGCCGGAATTACGGGTCACAATCAAGTCCACAGAGAGCTTATCAAGTAAATCAATTTCCTGATCCACAGAAACATCGCCACGCTTGACGATGAATTTCCCCTTTTTAAACGGTGAAGGCGCAGTGGTCGTCTCGCGCACGCGACAAATGACCGTTCGCCTATCCAGATTTGCTAAGCGTACCAGATCGCGACGTCCGGTGGCCAGAAACACCGTGGCGTCCTCGCCCATATGCCGCGTGGCTTCCGCGAGGTATTTAGAAACGTCCAATTGTCGACTTTGTGTGGCATCCAGGGCGGCGGCATCAAGCGCAGGGCTTCGATCCCAAGCTCGCGGGCCATCTTTGCGGTGCGATAGCCCATTTCATCCGCGAAAGGGTGGGTCGCATCGATCACCGCATCAATGCCTTCGCGCACCAACCGGGCGCGATAAGCCTCCTCTCCGCCCCATCCACCGATCCGCACAGGCCAGCCGTAGCGGTGAGGGCGACGATCGGCGCGCGCGCGTGACACGGTCATGATCACGTAGGGCTCGCGACTTAACGCCACAGCAATGCTGCGCGCTTCTGCGGTTCCGGCAAGTAAAAGGATACGCATTTTACGCTGACGTTAAATGTTTTCGACGTAAGGAAGAGGGAGACTGCCCATTGTTTTGACTGAACTGCCGGTCAATCGCGTGACCAGAACCCGGCTTCTGCCGTACCGTCAAAAGTATTCAAACGCGCCTGTCTCCTGTTTTGCCTAGCGCAAAATTCCGCGGGCGAAACAAATGTTACAGCGGGCACCTTGTGCATCCCAGTCACCAAGCATAACGGAGGCCTATGTCGATTGCTCCTGAAGACAACCGCGCCATACGCAATGTGGCCGTATTAGTGGCTGCGCAGGCGATTCTGGGCGCCCAGATGCCGATGATTTTCATAATTGGCGGGCTTGCGGGAACCACACTTGCACCGAATATCTGCCTTGCGACATTACCAATTTCAATCATTGTGCTTGGTTCTATGGTAACGGCAACGCCTATCTCAAGCTTCATGCAACGTTATGGCCGCACCGCGGGTTTTTTCGTCGGCGCGACGGGTGGAGCGATTGGTGCTACCGTCGGTGGTCTCGGTTTATTTTACGCGAACTTCTGGTTGTTTTTGACCGGCTCGTTCTTCACCGGCGTCTATATGTCGGCGCAAGGGTTTTACCGGTTTGCAGCGACGGATTTGGCGTCCGATGAGTTTCGCCCCAAGGCGATTAGCTATGTGATGGCCGGCGGGTTGATCAGCGCGATTATCGGGCCACAATTGGTAAAAATGACGGCTGACGCAATGGTAGTGCCGTTCCTTGGAACATACATCGCAGTTATCTTCCTGAACCTTGGTGGCGCGACCCTTTTCTTGTTCCTGGAAGCCCCGGCCCAGGCCAAAGTGTCCAGTGACGCCCCCGTGGGGCGTTCGCGGCGCGATCTGCTGGCGGACCCACGGATTGCGGTCTCGATCATCTGTGCCATGGTCGCTTATGCGTTGATGAACCTTGTGATGACCTCGACGCCACTAGCGGTTGTGGGCTGCGGATATAGCACGAACAACGCCGCCGACATTGTGTCAGGCCATGTTCTGGCAATGTTTGCGCCCTCGTTCTTCACCGGACATCTGATCGCGCGATTTGGTGCGGAAAAGATCGTTGCCATTGGATTGGTCATTCTTACCGGCGCGGGGGCCGTCGCTTTGGCAGGAACCGAGCTCCCGAATTTCTTTGTGGCGCTGATCCTTCTAGGGCTTGGGTGGAATTTCGGATTTATCGGAGCGACAACCATGTTGTCCGAAGCCCATGGCCCAGCCGAGCGAGGCCGAGTTCAGGGGATGAACGACATGATCGTCATGGCCTGTGTGACAATGGCGTCTTTGTCGTCAGGCGGTCTGATGAACTGCCTCGGTGCAGACGCGGTCGAGGGATGGCGCGCGGTTAACCTCGCCATGGCACCGTTCCTTGTGCTGGCAGGTGGCTCACTGATTTGGTTGGTGATGCGCCAAAAGCCGCGCTCTGCGCCGGCTGAATGACGTCCGCGCGGCGGCTTGGACAGCGACAATCCGACCAGAAGCAGTGGGCGACTAAAGCGCCCAGCGAACGAGGCGGCTGCGTTTTCTGAACTCCGAAAGTCGAATGCTCCCATCTGCAACGCGGGTCGGGTTCTGAGCGATCTGGCGTAAAAGTGGTGCCGTCTGCCAGCCTTCCAGAATAGCGGGGCGCGCCTGTTGAATCACGCGTCGTCGCACGACCATTTCATCGCCGATGGTTCTCTGGAAATCAGCGGCTCGTTGTGAGATTGCCGCCGGTCGTCCGTCCACCAACGGGATGCGTCCGCGCGCTTCAAGGGCAGGCACGGCCTTCATAAAACGCACGAAGGCGCTGGCCTGTCCGAAGAGGCGAATGGCTTCTCTTGGATGCGCAAGCGTTGGATCCAGATCGCGGTCGGCTCCAAGTGCGGCGGCTGCGGCCCACATCAGGTCCCCACCTGTCTTTGTCAGATACTCGGCAAAGTGATCTTCGTCTTCAAAAGCCTCTTTATAGATATCCCACCGCCGGGCCTGAATGAGGCGGTCAAGTTCTCGAGCGATCTCGGGCGTAATTGCCTCGGCCAGCGGAAGTGTGACCTCGTGTTTCCGCACGGGCCTGCCTTCGGCAATCTCCTCAAGCGCGTCGCGCCACCATTGCAGACGCATCTCGGCTATCATTGGCTCTTCGGTGACCCAAGGTGTGCGCGCCACTTCAAAGTTGAACGCATAAAGCGGGAAGAGAACGCGACGTGCGGTCACCGGGGCCGCCATTGCGGCGGCAAATCGTTCAGGGTCGCCGCGTTGGACGATTTCGGCGCAGGCTTGCAGGGTCATACTGGCTCCGCGATGATCTGGAGATAGCCCGTTTCAGCGCGCGCCTTGCGCCAACCGTCAATCTCGCGTTGTGCGCCTTCAAGGGTCGCGACCATATCGCCAGACGCCAAAGACTTCAGGGCGTCGATGCGAGACTGAAGCGGCGAGTAGTACGCCTTCCATGCGGCGTAAGGGAGATTTAAGGCATCAAAGACAGTGTATTCTGCCGCGCAGACTTTTTCGTAAACAGTTTCGTGGTCAAATACCTCGCCTTCGCCCTCCCAAAAATCTGTGGCCGCTGGGGACGATGTCTTGTTGAAATAGGCAGGGTGCGAAAAAACCAAAGCGCCCGACGGAGCGAGCATCGAATGGAAGGTCCGTAATCCTGCGTCTAAACCAAGGAAGTACAATGCGCCCGCGCTCCAGATCAGATCAAACCGACCAGTGAACGTTGCCATGTCTGTAGCAATGGCTTCGACACGCGAATCGTCGCGGTAGCGCTTTACAACCTGCTCCACAAACGGCACGAGGCTGTCCACAGCTGAGGCATGTCCGGCGGGCGCCCAAGCGAGAAGCTCGTCAATATCCGCGCCCGAGCCGCAACCTGCGTCAAGGATGCGTTCAGAACCCCCGGCGCGAATTATCCTTAGCGTAAAATCAAGCGTCTCCCTGTCCCCCGGCC
>CAJQNG010000009.1 GCA_905479635.1 uncultured Boseongicola sp.
AGACACGACCGGGGATGCCGACCTAACCGTGATGGTTCTTGTTCCGATGAGCTGGGGCGATGAAAAACGCGAAGAAGCCTTTGATCGTATCGTGCTTGAAAGTGGCATTGTTGTGCCGTTCCAGCGTTGGATCCAATCTGACAGCGCAGCAACGGAGGCCAGCTTAGGATTTGTGGGTAATCTCGGCGACTTGTTAGCAGAAATTGGCGCTGAGAGACGCACAACTGTTCCGGCGGGTAAATGAACAGGCTCGACACCCGCATTCGGAGACTTGAGGCAGCAATTACGCCCAATTCGGATCCCAGTGTAATCATCATCACTTTGGTCAAACCAAGTCCAAACGGGCCTGAACCAACAGGCGAAACATACGCCCGCTTTAAAGGTAGTGGCGGGCTAATTGCTAAAGAAGACGGCGAGACAATGCAGCAGTTTGAGGTCCGCCTTCGCAATACGTTTCCCCAATTGGCGCAGAGCTGATGCAAAGTACTGCTGCGAGGAAAGCGGGCGGCGCGACAACTACCGTAAGACTACACAAAGACTTGCCGGCCCTTGAAGGAGCGTCTGACAGGGCTTGGGTAGACCTAGTTCAGAAACGCATAGTCCAACGCTCTAAGCACCAACACCAAACCGATCCAGATGATTACGCCCCGCACCAGATTGGACTGCCCTCTCAAAAGAATTGGGTGGCTGTAAAGGTAAATTCCTAATCCAATAGCGCCGGTGGTTAGAAAAATATGAAGATAGGTCGGTCCCATTTTGTCGTTCCCAGTGCAATAAGTTTTCCTTTCCTACCCTTTTTCATCAAACGGTAAAAGGCTCCATCCCCAGCGTTTCAGCGTCCCTAATGTGCGGGCGGTGACAGTCCCAACAAGCCGAGTAAGAAGGGTGCTGTAACCCCCACCGCGCAATACAGGAGTGGTACTTTTTGTGGTAGTAATTTTATTTTGGTTATTTTTATCTATATTAATCAATGTAATAAAGTAAAAAGCTAGCGGACTAGCCCTCCGCCACCCACCCCAGTCTCTGTCAGCACAGCCGATATTTCCCTGTTTTATCCGGACTTTCCGGGGTGTTGCGCTGTGCCATCTGCGTGGGAGACACCTGTGAGCCAGTCGATCAGGGCCTAATCCCTCGACCGTCTCTGCCGCAAGCATCACGCGCTTCGGTTAGACCTGATTTTCCCTGCTAACAGGGAATTAACAGGGAAATTTTGTTAAAACAGCCCGATCTGGCCCAAACTACCCTCCGATAACCGCTAAATATCAATGTGTTACGAGTGATTTCCCTACGCAAATTAACAGGGAACTTTTTCGCTGTTAACAGGGACCTTTTCCAACGGAAACAGGGAATGAGGCATGCAAGTCAGGGATGGTTCAGATCCTGGCTGAACCCGTAAATCCGCGCCTGCATATCCCAGTCGAGCGGGATCGGTTTGCGGATGATCTTTTCCAGGGTCAGTTCCGGCGGCTGGCTGCCAACGAGGATTGCTTTCTGGATCTTGGGCGCGAGGAAGGCGAGCTGGGCTCGGGTCCGTACATATGATTCAGAGTGGCTGGTTGCGGCGGCGATGTCGCTCAATGATTTTCCCCGGCGCAAGTCGGCGGTCCAGATATGTGCCCGGGCCAGCGCGCGCAGCATCGGTCTGTCCGGTTCGGGTTCGTGATCGCCAGCGACGATCTTTCCCTCGACGCCCCGCCGACGCAGTTCGAAGGGTGCCTGGATTTGCAGCGCGGACGGATCGATCTCGTCAGTTTTCAGGCCAAGTTCGATCGCCAACTCTGTCGCATTCAGCTCCAGAACGATATGACCTTTGGCCAGTTGCCCTTCCGCCGTAATGTTCGTGAGAAGCCCGGGCGTACCTTTCCGCAGCCTCTGTGTCAGATCCTGAGCCTTGTTGAGGATCGCGGCACCTGACTGAACGTCTGGTTCGACGCAAATCCGATGACCGCGGGCAAGATCGCTCAGATGCTGCGCGATGATGTTCGCAACGGCCTGCTCCAGTGCCACTGCGGGCAAACGCCAGCCACCTGGATCGGTACCGCCTGAGATCAGGCGATTGGAGACATAGTAGCGCAGCCTTCGCCCATGACGCTTGGTATGTGTCGGCGTCAATCGGTCCCCGGTCTCGTCCCGGAGTTTACCGGTTAAAGGTGCGGCCCCAATCTTTGAGGGGCTGCTCACGGAGCCGACCTGCGATCTTGGCCGGGCGCTGGCGACCTGCAACCTGGCCTGAACGCGATCCCACAGTTCAATGTCAATGATGGCCTCATGCTGCCCGTCCCAGACATTTGCCTTGTGCCTGATCTTCCCGATGTAGATGGGATTGCGGAGCAGCGCGTAGATCTGGCCGCGGGAGAACGGATTGCCGCCCTGGGTCCGCCCCGATTTGAAGTGATGCTGCTTTGACCGCAGTCCCATTTCGATGGTCTTGCGCATGACGGCATTCAGGCAGCCAAGCTGGACGTAGAGAAGGAAGATGGCCGCCACGGTTTTCGCCTCGTTCTGACTTACCACAAGCCCGCGGGTTTTCGGATCGGGGTGCGGATCGTAGCCAAGGGGCGGCACCCCACCCATCCAGAGGCCCTTCTTTTTTGAGGCCTCGATCTTGTCGCGGATCCGCTCGGCCGTGACCTCACGCTCGAACTGGGCGAAGGACAAGAGCACATTGAGCGTCAGCCGCCCCATTGACGAGGCGGTGTTGAAGGCCTGGGTGACAGAGACGAAGGAACAGCCCGCGGCGTCAAATCGCTCCACGAGCTTTGCGAAGTCGGCCAGAGAGCGGGTCAACCGGTCGATCTTGTAGACCACAATCATCTGGATGCGGCCCGCGTCAATGTCAGCAAGCAGGCGCTGCATCGCAGGCCGCTCCAGCGTGCCGCCGGAGATGCCACCATCGTCATAGCGGGTTTTATCGGGAACCCATCCTTCATGCCGCTGGCTGGCGATGTAGGATGCACAGGCCTCGTGTTGTGCGTCGAGCGAGTTGAAGTCCTGATCGAGCCCTTCGTCGGAGGATTTGCGGGTATATATGGCGCAACGTATCCGCGGTTTGTTCATGGTCATGCCGTCCTCTTGAGACCGAAGAACCGCGGCCCCGACCACCGAGCCCCTGTGATGGCGCTTGCGATGGGGGACAGTGAGGCAAAGCGCTGACCGTTCCACAGGAACCCTCCGTCGACGACATCGACAGCGTGGGTCGTACCGTTCCACTCCCGGATGAGCCGTCCGCCCGGTTTGAGCGCCGGGCTTCTGGTCTCAGGCTTCACTGCGTCAGCCCTGTCAAGCCTGTCGATAAAGCCCTTTGGCAGCCCGCCGAATTGCCGCGCCTGGAGTTCGCAGGCGAGGAACCGGCGCAGAAACGGGCTGCTGAGGCGTTTCGGGACGGGTGTGCCAAAAACGTCCGACCAGGTGGCAATCAGGGCCACCCGGTCCATCACCTCAATGTCTGTCACCGATGGTGTCATCGGGCGCCCTCCGGGCCGCCGGTGATGCGGTAAGTGGCTGTACCACCGGGCTTGGCGGCATCAGTCCGATCAATGGTATATCCGGCCTTCCTGAGCCCGCTGAGGCCCGCCCGAAACGAATGAGGCTGCCAGCCCGTCGCCGATTGCAGGGTGCCGATATCCGCGCCGTTCTTGCGGCCCAATAGCTTGCGCAGGATTGCGGCTTTCGTTTCGCGCGGGGGTGTTGTTTTGGATGTTGGCATATTTGCTCCTCGGATGTGCCGGGCTAGCGGGATGCTGGCCCTGGTACCGAGGTGAGCCCGAGGCGGGGCCGGGCATGGCATCAGTGACGCTCGTGTCGGGCGGGAAGTCCAGTCCGGGATGAGCAAGGTTTCGGCTATTCCGACGCTTCCGGGACCTTCACACCCATCTTCCGCAAATCGGTGTCTATCTGCAGTTTAATTGTTCGTTCATGCTCTCCGTCGGCCTGAAGAGCAGGGCCAACCTCGAGCATGATGCGGATCGCTTCGAGCAAAGACGTTTTGTGGCCCTTCAAACCTTTTTTGCAGAGCGCAAGATAAGCAGCTTCAATCCCATCAAGCTTGACTGTCCGACCATCGGGTGCTCGCGCTTCAATCGGCTGAGTCAGGATTTTGGCCGCATCTTGCACCATTTCTGACTTTGACTTTGGTCGCCCCTTGGGATTGCCAGATTGGCCTTTCTTCCAACGTGTGGTTTTCGGGGGGCTTGAGAAGCCAACTTTGTCTTCGGTGCGTATATTATTCACTTCGACCAATTCACTGTAACCCCCATATTCTCGAGGGCTTTGAGGCCTTCCATTTTCAGTGAATCCAGATCATCGGCATCGGTTTGTGCGAGGCCTGCTTGTTCGATGATCCGCCGCTGTAGTGCGAGGGCCTGTTTGTCGCCCTGCAAGGCCAGTTCACGCAGTTTCCAGATCAAGGCGTCGCGGATTGGAATCTTCCGCTCTTCGTCCCGAATCCGGACCTTGCGCTTGAGCACCCGCTCCAAAACCGTGTTTAGGTCATCTCGCTTTCGAGGGCGACCGCGCGGATTGCCGGATTTACCCTTTTGAAACTGCGTGTGTTTAGGCGGATTCATGAAGCCGGAAGTTGGAGTTTCACGATCAGTCATTCGGCAGCCTCCACGGATTGCGGAGCGGTTTCAGCAGCACGATCTATCGCCACATCACCAAAGGTCTGATCAGTGCCGTCGAACCGGGCTGACTGGCCAGTGATGGCTTCATAGCGGCGGCAGATGACGTCGCAGTAGAGCGGGTCGAGTTCGATCAGGCGCGCGATGCGGCCAGTGCGTTCGGCAGCCAGAAGCGTCGTGCCGGAGCCACCAAATCCATCAAGTACGATCTCGCCACGTTTCGTGACATCTTTGATCGCATCAGCCACCAGCGCCACCGGCTTAACCGTTGGATGCAGCGCTAGGTCTTTCTGATTGGCGCCAAAGCTGTTCACGCCAGGATAA
>CAJQNG010000010.1 GCA_905479635.1 uncultured Boseongicola sp.
CCGTTCTTCTTCAAGCGCGCGACGTATTGCGGCGGCGCGCCGCTTCACTTTCAAACCACCCGGCAAGATACCGTCACGTTCAAGCCCGCGATCCATGCAGGTCTTCATCACCTCCCAGATGCGCAACATTCCCGCATCCAAAACCGCCGCATTCATCCGTGAAACTTCGTTGGCGCGCTTCAGCTCGGCGATGCTGCGGCCAGCTTTTGCGCACATCTCAAGCATTTCGCTGGCCGATTTGAAGGGGTATGGGACGGGGGCACCGTCATCGCTGTCCTTGCCTGAAGCAAGCTCGGCTTCGGTCAGCACAAAGCCCCCGCCGACCGAGTAAAACGTCTCCTGCAAGATCACATCGCCCTGTGCGTCTGTGGCCATCAGGATCAAGCCGTTGGCATGGCCTGAAAGTGCTGCGCCATAGTCGAACAACAGGTCTGCATCGGGATCAAAAGACAGGCTCTGCAGCCCGGCCGGCGAGACCAACTTGGTTGCACGAACGTCGACCAATGCGGCTTCCGCTTTTTCAGGGTCGTAGGTGTCGGGCAGGAACCCCGCCAGCCCCAGAATGACCGCGCGGTCGGTCGCGTGGCCGACTCCGGTGAACGCCAATGACCCGTGAAGTGATGCGCGAAGTCCATGCGCCGTAAAGGGCGAGCCGCGTAACTGATCGAGGAATTGCGCCGCGGCCACCATCGGCCCCATCGTATGAGACGAAGACGGCCCGATCCCGACCTTGAACATATCAAATACCGATAAAAACATGATGCGCGTCTCCCTTGCTTACCCCTGATGCCCTGTTTGGCGCGCGCGTGAAAGCACGGCTGCGGCACCGAAGGCGCTGAATTCGGCGCAACTGCCCTCGCCACGCCACAAAAGGCTGTCTATAGAAAGGCAAATACCGATTGCAGGCGGGAGAGCGAGCCGTGTCAAAGCTGGAAGAGATCGCAGACGGGCTGGCCAAACGCGCATTGGATTTGGTCGAAAAAACTGGCGACGAGACGATCGAACGGCGGACTGCCGACGAGATTGGCGCACTGTCTCCAACCCTGCAAGAAGCCTATACGACGGCCGTCCGTATCCGGAAGGCTGAGCATCGCGCATCGCAGCTTCTCAATAAATATGACGCCGGTGAGCACATCCCCAAAGCGGCGATATCCTCGCAACCACAAGACTGAGGTGTAAGATCGCGCCCGGTGTTGGGTTAACTCAGATCGCGTGCGGCAGGCGTGCGACTTCAGATTGCGTTTGCGCCCCAGACCAGCAAAACCCCGAGAGCAATCGCGGCCAACCCGTAGGCGCGCCGCGTCTCGATTGGCGTGTCTGCGATGATCTTGATCAGGTCTTCCAAACGCGAAGGGGCCAGTGCGAACACCAGCCCCTCGAAGACAAGAACCAGGCCAAGACCCAGTAAAATCGTTGTCATTAGTTTCCGGTTCCACCGTCAGATTTCAGGAATTCGAAGAACTCGCTGTCAGGCGAGATCACCATTGTCGAATTTGAGCCCTGAAGTGCGTTCTCGTAAGCCTCCAGCGATCTGTAAAACCGGAAGAATTCCCGATCTGCGCCATAGGCCGCAGCAAAGATGCCGTTGCGTTCCGCATCCGCTTCACCGCGTACAATCTCGCTTTCGCGTTTTGCTTCCGAGACCAATTCGACCACGGTGCGATCCGCTTGCGCACGAACTCGCGTCGCGGCTTCGGCACCACGCGCGACCTCGTCTGCGGCTTCGCGCTCACGTTCTGCACGCATACGGGCAAACGTCGCCTCAAGGTTCTGCTCGGGCAGATTGGTTTGCTTCAGGCGGACGTCGACCACGTCGAGGCCAAGGGCCTGAGCTCGCAGTTGCGCAAGGTCGCGAATACGCACCATCAGACTGGCGCGATCAGAGGACAGGATCGTATTCGACGTAACACCAGCCGAACCCAGAACCGCCCTGATCTGCGTTTGCAGGATCGAGGCCAGCCGGTCTTCAGCCGCTCGCAGGCCGCCGACACCAACCGCCTGACGGAACTGGATCACATCTGCGATCCGGTAACGTGCAAACGCGTCGACGACGAGACGTCGGTCATCCGAAGGGGTGACTTCGATCGGAGGCGTGTCCAGCGAAAGGATACGGTCGTCGTAACGCACGACTTCCTGAATGAACGGGATTTTAAACGCCAACCCCGGCTCTTCCTTCACGTCGCGGATTTGACCAAACTGAAGGATAAGGGCCTTCTCGCGTTCGTCCACTATGAAAACCGAAGATAGGATTGCGATGAGGCCAAAGACGCCAGCGACTAGAATAATTGTTCCGGCACGCATATCAGTTACCTCCCGTCGATGGGGTGCGACGCAAATCGTTCAGTGGCAGGTAGGGCACAACACCCTGTCCGTTTGGACCGCCAACGCCTTCGTCGAGAATGATCTTTTCGACATCACCAAGAACCTTCTCAAGGGTCTCGATATAAAGACGACGACGCGTCACTTCTGGCGCCAGCTGGTATTCTTGCAAAACGGCCGTAAAGCGACTTGCCTCACCCTGTGCTTCGTTCACAACGCGCGCACGATAACCTTCGGATTCTTCCAAAACCTGCGCCGCTTCACCACGGGCTCCCGCCACAACAGTGTTGGCATAGGCGTCAGCCTGTCGTTCCAGCCTATCGCGTTCCTGTTCAGCTGCCTGAACTTCGCGGAAACTGTTGATCACTTCGCCAGGCGGGTCAGCTTTGTCTAGGTTGACGCGGATAATATTGATGCCGGCGTCGTAGCTATCCAACGTGGTCTGGATCAATTCAAAGGCGTCCTGCTCAACCTGGCCACGATCACGGTTCAGAATTGGCGCAAGCTCGCTTCCGGCAACAATTTCGCGCATCGCTGATTCCGACACTGAGCGAACCGTCTGTTGAGGATCGCGCAAGTTGAACAAGAATTTCGCCGGATCGTTGATGTTCCAGACAACTTGAAAATCGATATCAATGATGTTTTCGTCCGTCGTCAGCATCAGTCCATCGCCGCCCGAAGACCCTGAACGACCCATGCCGATGTCTTCCGACTGCTCTCGCGTCACAGGAATGACTTCTGCGATGACCAGCGGCCAAGGCGCAAAGTTCAGGCCCGGATTGCCGGTGGCCGAATATTTGCCAAGGAACAATTCCACCGACTGCTCTTCAGGGCGCACCGTGTAAAACGACTGGAACGCCCAGAGGGCGACCACAGCCACCAGACCAAGCCCAATGGTGCCGCGTGTCAGCTTTGGCCCTTGGCCACCGCCGCCACCGCCGACGCCGTTCGGGCCATTTCCGCCGCCGCGACCGCCCATAAGGACGCGCAGTTGCTCCCGGCCTTTTTTCATAATCTCTTCAATTTCGGGGATTTGCGGTCCGTCCTGTCCGGGACGCCGTTCTGGGCGACGATCGTCGCCGTCGTCGTCATCGCCGCCTCCGCCAGAGCCGCCGCCCCAAGGTCCGCCATTGTTATTGGCCATGTAAGGTCATTTCCCTATTTTTTTCCGTTTCTATCGCTTGCAACGCTACCTGATGCTTAAAAGGGTATATTTCAAGCGCTTCTAACAGGGTTTTGCATCGTTACCAGTTCTTCTGACATCGTCGGGTGCACCGCAACGGTGCGATCAAAGTCCTCTTTGGTTAGGCCTGCCTTGATTGCAATGCCCACCATCTGGATCAATTCGCCGGCGCCCTCTGCGACGATCTGACAGCCCAGCACAGTGCGTTTTTCTTTCGACACGATCAGCTTCATCAATACGCGGTCCGGTCTTTCGGCGAAAGCCGTGCGCATTGGGCGGAAAGACGTGCAATAAACGTCGATCGTTTCGATTTCGCGGGCCTGTTCTTCGGTCAGACCCACAGTGCCAAGTTCAGGCTGCGTGAAGACAGCCGAGGCGACCAACTCGTGATCGGGCTTTGTCGGGTTGTTCTTGTAGACGGTCTCGGTGAACGCCATGCCCTCGCGGATTGCCACAGGGGTCAACTGAATGCGATCGGTCACATCCCCAATGGCATAGATGTTCGACACAGCCGTCTTTGAATACTCATCGACCTCGATTGCACCGCGACGGTTGATATTGACGCCAAGCGCTTCCAGCCCAAGGTCATGCGAGTTCGGCGCGCGCCCGGTGGCAAACATCACTGCATCAAATACGCGGGCATCGCCGTTCGTGGCCTTCACCCAAACTGGCTTGCCAACGGCATCCGCGCTGGCCTCTGGCACAGGCTGATGAGCTGGCACCCGCATGTCGGGGTCAGCGTCGGCAGCGCTCCGCATCTCTACAATATTGGTGCCAAGGTGAAGGTTGATCCCCTTCTCCTGCATCATTTCGGCCACCAGACCGCGCGCCTCGTCATCAAAGCCCCGCAAGATCTGAGCACCGCGATAATACTGCGTCACGTCCACGCCAAGACCATTTAAAATACAGGCAAATTCGCTTGCGATGTATCCACCGCCGATAATGAGTATCGATTTCGGCAAAGTCTCCATGTTGAAAATGTCGTCTGACACCAAACCAAGACGCGCATTCGGCTGTTCCGGGCGCACAGGGCGCCCGCCAGTGGCCACAAGGATGGTTTCGGCCGTTACTGTGTTGCCGTTCGACAACGCCACCGTGTGGGCGTCCGCCATCGTCGCGCGGGCATCATGGATCGTCACACCCGAGCCGTTCAGCAGATTGCGATAGACCTTTTCCAGCCGGTCAAGCTCGCGATCAAGCTTGGCGCGAAACATTGTCCAGTCGAATTCGCCTGCCGTCGCGCTCCAGCCATATTGCTGCGCCAAGGCAGTGCTTTGGCGAAATTCGCTGGCAAAAACCATAAGTTTCTTCGGCACGCAGCCCCGGATGACGCAGGTGCCACCCATCCGGCTGTCTTCGGCCAAGGCAACTTTCGCACCAGTTGCCGCAGCAGTGCGCGCGGCCCGCACACCACCCGAGCCACCCCCGATGACAAAGAGATCAACGTCATAGCTCATCGCGATTATACTCCGTCGTCCCGAAAGACGTTTTCAACAGGCTCTGGCAGGAACTGAGCCGTATCGGTCTCGCCCGAATTGATGTCGTAGGTTTCGACAGTGCCGTCCCCGTGTCCGGTGACGATCACATCGCAAATATCTATGAACAGCCCGTTTTCAACCACACCGGGCACCTGATTAAGGATCAGTGCCAACTGCCGCGCATTCCCGATCCGCCCCAGATGCAGATCAAGAATATGGTTGCCTTCATCGGTTACGAACAAGTCATCGCCCGCCATCCGAGGCGTCGATGTGTTGCCCATTACATCCAAACCGTTCAACATTTCTTCCAAAAGAAGTTGCGTGGTCGGCATGCCAAATGCCAGAACTTCGACGGGCAGGGGAAAGGCGCCCAAGGTGGCTACTTTCTTCGTCGAATCCGTGATGACAATCATCCGGTCTGAAGCGGTCGCGACGATTTTTTCCTGCAACAAGGCTCCGCCGCCGCCTTTGATCAGGTTCAACTCGTCGTCATATTCGTCCGCCCCATCAATCGTCAGATCAAGCCATTTCACTTCGTTCAGCGAAGACACTTTGATGCCTGCGTCCGTGGCCTGCTTTGAGGTCTGCGAAGATGTGGCTACCGCCGTGATGTCCAACCCCTCGTCGCGCACGCGTTCCCCAAGACATTTCACCAGCCACGCGGCTGTCGATCCGGTTCCAAGACCAACGCGCATGCCTGATTTTACGAAGGCGCTGGCACGCTTGGCCGCGGCGAATTTAGCGATGTCGATCGGGGAGAGATTGGTAGACATGGGCAGGCTCCGGATGCGGTCGCCGCCTTATATGGACATTGGAAGCCAAGCGCGAGGGGGGAAGGTGATTTTCCCTCTCGCCAGCGGCGTCATGCTTTGTTAGAGAGCGCGCGGTATGCGGGTGTGGCGGAATTGGTAGACGCACTTGGTTTAGGTCCAAGCGCCGCAAGGCGTGGGGGTTCGAGTCCCTTCACCCGCACCACCGTCGTTTTTGCAAGGCGAAACGACGACTTACCTTTGCCATCAGTACAAACGGCAGTCGTTTCGCGAAAACGACAAGAGCGCTCCTCAAAAGCGCGCCCCTCCACCTTTCTCCAACGCCTCTATGCTATTCCATCCGCCAATCGCTCCTGCCTGATGCCCCTTCCAAAATAACGCCCCCACCGAACGGTGGTTCGCAAATGGCGCAACGCCCCGGCAAAGCGACATAATGTGATCCACACCCAGACATCTGACAGCTCAGATCACCCTGACACCCATCAGCCCGCGCCGCACAGACAGCAAAGCCTGCCCAGCGCCCGAGCGGGCTTTGCGCTTTGGTGCATCTTCGCTCCATACTTGCGCGCCACGTCCAAGCCCGCTTTTACTATTGCGGCATCACACCCCCCTTTCGGCTTGCAACCTAAGCCCCTCTTGCCTAGAAGGGCCGCTGAATTTCCGCCTGCCCGGACTGCGCCGGTTGGGCAATCTAAGAGGTAAGACATGCAGGTCACCGAGACCCAGAACGAAGGGCTGAAGCGCGGCTACAGCATCACTATCACAGCCGCCGAGCTTGAAGCCAAGGTAAGCGAAAAACTGACCGAAGCCGCTCCCGACATTGAAATGAAGGGCTTCCGAAAAGGTAAAGTCCCGATGGCCCTGCTGAAAAAGCAGTATGGTCCGCGTGTTCTTGGCGAAGCCATGCAAGAAAGCGTCGATGGCGCGATGTCCAAGCACTTTGAAGATTCCGGCGATCGCCCAGCGATGCAGCCCGAAGTCAAAATGGCCAACGAGGACTGGAAAGAAGGCGACGACGTCGAAGTCAACATGAGCTACGAAGCTCTTCCAGCGATACCGGACGTTGATTATAGCAAGATCAAGCTTGAAAAGCTGGTCGTGAAGGCTGACGGCGCGTCCATCGAGGAAGCGCTGGCGTCGCTTGCTGAGAACGCCCAGAACTTTGAAGATCGCAAGAAGACTTCGAAAGCCAAAGATGGCGATCAGGTTGTGATCGACTTTCTCGGTAAGGTCGACGGCGAAGCCTTTGAAGGTGGCGCTGCCGAGGATTTCCCGCTTGTCATTGGGTCCGGGCAATTTATTCCAGGCTTTGAAGAGCAGCTTGTCGGCGTGAAAATCGGCGACGAGAAGGCGGTAGAGGTCACCTTTCCCGAGGAGTATGGCAACGCCGACCTCGCCGGAAAGCCTGCGATCTTCGACGTGACTGTGAAAGCGGTCAAGGAACCAAAGCCTGCTGAGATTGACGATGAGCTTGCCAAGAAGTTCGGCGCCGACGATCTGAACGCGCTGAAAGCGCAGGTTACCGAGCGTCTTGAAGCCGAATACACTGGTGCGTCTCGCGCGATTATGAAGCGGGGTCTTCTGGACGCGCTTGATAAAGCTGTCAGCTTCGACCTTCCGCCGTCCCTTGTTGAAGCCGAAGCCGGACAGATCGCGCATAGCTTGTGGCACGAGGAAAACCCTGATGTTCAGGGCCATGACCACGACAATGTCGAGCCGACCGAGGAGCACAAAAAACTAGCCGAGCGCCGTGTACGTCTTGGTCTTTTGTTGGCCGAGGTTGGGCAGAAGTCCGAAGTCGAAGTGACGGACGCTGAAATGACCCAGGCGGTCATGAACCAGGCGCGTCAGTACCCGGGTCAGGAGCGGCAGTTCTTCGAATATGTTCAGAAAAACCCGCAGATGCGCCAGCAACTACAAGCGCCGATCTTCGAGGACAAAGTCGTCGATCACATGTTTGAGCAAGTGAAGACCAGCGAGAAAGAGGTCTCGAAAGAGGACCTTGAAAAAGCGGTTGAAGCCTTGGAAGATGATATTTGATCACGTTTCAAGCTGATTGAAATGCAAAAGGCCGCCCAGATTTGGGCGGCCTTTTTGTTTGGGCGAGGCTGATATCTAAGAGCAGCGGCTCAGATGGAAAAGCGTCGCTATCTCGGCTCGCGTCGTGGTTTCTTTACGCTTCATGACTTTGACGTGTGGGTTCGGACGGCCTACGGACACCCATCCCCGGTAAGTCTGGAAGAGGCCGGTAGAAACAACGAAGTATAGGTAGCTTTTGATGTCCATGCGCGTGGCGCAGGCGATTGTCTCGCAGATTTTCATTTTATTTTCACTCTTAAGAACAACAACTGGTTACCCTTTCCTTATGGCCGGTGAACCGGGCCAAATTGCGGCGCGTTTCGTCTATTTTTCGGATAGATTGATAGTGGGGCATTCGCTATTGGAAGCACTGTGTTTCTGCCGCGTCCGATGATTGCCCACATCAAAACATGGAAAAATCCAAGCCATTCTGTTAGGATTAAAGGGTAAACGGTAAATTATTGCGAGTGAGGTATGTTATGTTGGACATGCAAGAAGATCTCAAAAACGACATTTGTGACCGGTTGAACCGTGGTCCTTTGGACCCGTCACATCTTGTTGAAGTGATAAAATCTTTAAGTCCGGCCGAGCTTGCCGAGATTGAAGATGATCTGGATTTTGCGCAGTTCACTGGGGTGCAATCTGACCGCATCCAAGCCTTGATTGCGCGCCTTGCCGCCCCGTTGTTAACCAAGGCGGCTTAATCCTCATTAAAGCGGCTTGCCCGAAAACGCCTGAACCCTAATCCCCGCATTTTCCAACTCGGCCCTGACCTCGCGCGCAAGATTGACGGCGTGTGCGCTGTCCCCGTGCACACAAATTGTGTCGATCCGCGTCTTCAAACGCGTTCCGTCAGATGTCAAAATCGCGCCCGCTTCGACCATAGCAACCATCCGTTTCGCTGCCTCGTCCGCCTCATGGATCATCGCACCGGGCAGGCCGCGGTCAACCAATGTTCCGTCTGCATTGTAAGCGCGATCTGCAAATATTTCGCCCGCCCAAGCGCAGCCAAGATCGCGTGCAACCCGCTCCATTGCCGTCGCGGCCAGCCCCATGATGATGATGTCCGGTGCGACGTCCAGCGCGGCTTCGTAGCAGGCGCGCGCAAGTTCAGCGTCGATTGATGCCATGTTGGAAAGCGCGCCGTGCAGTTTCAGATGCCGGACCGATCCGCCGGCCGCGCGTGCCATCGCTTGGGCCGCCCCGATCTGATACTTCACCTGATTTGCCAAGGTTTCGCGGGGCACATCCATGCGGTGACGCCCAAACCCGCGCAGGTCGTCAAACCCCGGATGCGCGCCAATCCCGACCCCATTCGCAACTGCCAATCCCATAGTTTTTGCCATGATATCAGCGTCTCCTGCGTGAAAGCCGCAGGCGATATTTGCCGAACTTACGACCTGCAACAAAGCGCCATCATCGCCCATAGCCCAGGTTCCAAAACCTTCGCCCATGTCTGAGTTCAGATCGACGGATGATACCATTTTCACGCTCCCGTTGTTTTGCATGCGCAGATCACCCAAACGGCGCGGTCTTGGCAAGTGGCTTGGTTAATTCACCTCACCGGTGATCAGTTGCAGAACCGACGGCCCGATATCTTCGACAATCAAAGTCACACCGGCAGCATTTGGATGGATGCCGTCGCCCTGCATGAACGTCGCGATCGTCGCGGCGCGATCTGCCTGTGACGTAAGTGCATTTAGGAAATTGGGATGAAGCGACACGCCGTACTTGGCTGCAAGATCAGGATACATCGTGTCAAAATCCGCCTTGTAATCCGCGCCGTAGTTCGTCGGCGCTTCCATGCCCACAAGAAGGACATCCAGATCGTGCGCGGAGGCGATGCTTAAGATGCCATCAAGATTTTCTCGACTGGCGTCGGGGTCCATGCCCCGCAACAGATCGTTGCCGCCAAGCGCGATGATAAGGACGTCGACATCGGGCGTCAAAGTCCATTCGATCCGGGAAAGGCCGCCCGCAGTTGTGTCACCAGAGACGCCCGCGTTAATTAATGTTACTTCGGCGCCCTGGGAAATTAACCAACTTTCCAATTGTGGAACAAACCCTTCGTTCGCCACAAGACCAAAGCCCTGCGTAAGGCTGTCGCCGAGCGCCGCAATCGTCACGGGGTTGGCAAAAGCAAGTCCGGTGGATGAAAAGACAATCAATCCGACGTTGCGAATATCGCGTATTACACCATATGCCTTTCTAAGCCTTTGCATCGGAGCATGATGAATGACGGAAGCGATCTTGTCCCTGAAAGACGCCACCTTGTCGCTGGACGGCAATGCGGGGCGCGTTGCCATTCTAAAAGGCATCACGCTTGATATTGGGCGCGGCGAGACGGTTGGGCTTGTTGGTCCGTCGGGGTCAGGCAAATCATCGCTCCTTATGCTCATGGGCGGACTGGAACGTGCCTCAAGCGGGTCGGTTGTGGCGCTGGGCCACGATCTGACATCGCTCGGCGAGGACGCATTAGCCCGCTTCCGCAGAGGGCATATGGGCGTAGTGTTCCAGTCTTTCCACCTAATTCCGACAATGACCGCCCTTGAAAATGTGGCGACACCTTTGGAATTGGCTGGCGTGCACGATGCGTTCGAGCGCGCGAGGGCCGAACTTGAGGCCGTCGGTCTTGGCAACCGCGTGGATCACTATCCAGCGCAAATGTCGGGCGGCGAACAACAGCGTGTCGCTCTGGCGCGCGCTGCCGCACCGCGACCCGACATCCTTTTAGCCGACGAACCAACCGGCAATCTTGACGGGATTACGGGGCAGGCGATCATGGATTTGCTGTTCGGCCTGCGCGACAGGTATGGCGCGACTTTGGTGCTGGTCACCCATGCGCCTGAGCTTGCCGAACGCTGTGATCGGGTGATCCGGCTTCAGGACGGGACATTGTCTTCAGATGAACATGCAAAGGCCGCCGAATGAGCCTGGCTATTGCTGGCAGAATTGCGCGGCGCGAACTGCGCGGTGGCCTGAAGGGCTTTCGCGTTTTCCTTGCCTGTCTGGCGCTGGGCGTCGGCGCAATTGCCGCGATCGGCAGCGTGCGCGAGAGCATTCGTGGCGGTTTGGACCGCGAAGGCGCAGTCATATTGGGTGGCGATGCAGCGCTTCAGTTAACCTATCGCTTTGCGGACACGGACGAGCGCGCGTGGATCAACGCCAGTGCTGAAGCGGTCTCGGAAATGGTCGATTTCCGATCACTCGCCGTGTTCAGATCTGGCGAAGTAGCGGAGCGCGGATTAACACAAGTTAAGGGCGTGGATTCGGCCTATCCGCTTTACGGTGCAGTGACTTTGGACCCTGTCATGCCGCTTGAAGCTGCGCTGGGCATCACGAACGCCGTCCCCGGCGCTGTGATGGATCCTGTATTGATCGCACGACTTGGAATGAAGGTCGGCGAGACGTTTCGCCTGGGCGAACAGGATTTTCGTCTGACCGCCGCCCTGATCCGCGAACCAGATTCTGCAGCGTCCGGTTTTGCCCTTGGACCGAGAACACTTGTACGCACCGCGGCGCTGGAAAACAGCGGCCTGATACAGCCCGGCACCCTGTTTGAAACGGAATACAAATTGCGGCTGACAGAGGGCGTCGATCTTGATGCGCTAAGACTAGAAGCCAAAGGCAAAATCACCGGGGCCCGTTGGCGCGACAAGCGAAACGGAGCGCCGGGGATCGCGGAATTCGTTGACCGTCTGGGCTCGTTTCTGGTGCTGGTCGGGCTTGCCGGCCTTGCCGTGGGCGGCGTTGGTGTGTCGTCAGCGGTACGCGCGTACCTCAGCGAAAAGACTGAAGTCATCGCAACTTTGAAAACACTGGGCGCCGAAAGCCGCACGATATTCTTAAGCTATTTCATCCAGATAGGCGTTCTGACCGTGCTGGGTGTGACGCTTGGCCTGATCTTGGGGGCGATCGTCCCGATCTTTTTTGCGCCGCTCATTGAGGCGCGTTTGCCAGTTCCCGCAGCCGTCACGCTTTATCCGATGCCGTTGGTCGAAGCCGGGATTTACGGGGTGTTGGCGGCGCTAATTTTCACCATCTGGCCGCTTGCGCAAACCGAAGATGTGCGCGCCGCCACGCTGTTTCGCGATGCCGGCGGTGCCGGGCAGGGGTGGCCCCGGTGGCGCTGGATCGGCTTGACGCTTTTCCTATTTGTTTTGCTGGTGGCCCTTGCGGCACAGTTTTCTGGTTTGGGTGGTTTGACGGTTTGGTCGGCTTTCGGTCTGGCGGTGTCTTTCATCGTTTTGGTGGGGGCGGCTTGGGCCGTCCGCTTGATTGCGCGCCGTCTAGCCAGTGCGCGCGCGCTGCGGGGGCGCAGCGCGGTACGTCTGGCACTTGGGTCGGTTGGCGGTCCTGGCGGCGAGGCCGTTTCGGTGGTTCTGTCACTTGGCCTTGGCCTGACTGTTCTGGCGGCGGTCGGGCAGATTGACGCCAACCTTCGCGGCGCCATCGCGCGCGACCTTCCCGAGATCGCGCCGTCCTTTTTCATGGTCGACATCCAGCCTGGGCAACTTGACGCGTTCACCGACGGGCTTGAGGCAAACCCGGCCGTTTCCAAAGTGCAAAGCGCGCCGATGTTGCGTGGAATCATAACGAAGATTAACGACCGCCCCGCGTCCGAAGTTGCAGGCGATCACTGGGTCCTTCAGGGTGACCGCGGTGTGACCTATTCGGCCGAAGCGCCCGAAGATGCGGTTGTGACGCATGGGGCGTGGTGGCCGTCTGATTATACCGGTCCGCCGCAAGTCAGCTTCGCCACGGAAGAGGCTCTTGAGATGGGGATTTCTCTGGGCGACGACATCACGGTGAACATCTTAGGCCGTGACATCACGGCCGAGGTCACAGGCCTGCGCGAGGTCGATTTTTCGACCGCCGGTATCGGGTTCATCATGTCGATGAACCCCTCGGCCCTGCAGGGGGCACCTCACAGCCACATCGCGACCGTCTACGCCGAAACCGAAGCCGAAGGAGCCATCCTGCGCGACGTCTCGAACACCTATCCCAACATCACCGCAATCCGCGTGAAGGACGCCATCGAGCGGGTTAGCGAAGTTCTGGCGGGCATTGCTGCGGCCATCACCTATGGGGCATTGGCCACGCTTGTGACGGGCGGCATCGTATTGATCGGGGCGGCGGCCGCGGGCGTGCGTGCGCGCACTTACGAGGCGGCAATATTGAAGACAGTTGGGGCGTCGCGACGCACGATCCTTACAAGTTTCGCGCTGCGATCCGCGCTTTTGGGGGTCGCCGCCGGAAGCGTCGCCATCGTGGCGGGCGGACTTGCGGGATGGGCTGTGATGACCTTCGTCATGGATACTGATTTTATCTTTGAGCCGGTATCGGCCCTGTTGATCGTCATCGGAGGCGTGATCGCAACCCTGGTTGCGGGCCTTGCCTTTGCATGGGGCCCACTGGCTGCCCGCCCCGCGCAGGTTTTGCGAGCGCGCGAATAATACGGTGTATTGGACGGCGTTCTTTGGCGTATTTCGCAAAAGATGAACGCGCAGGTCTGGACAAATCCGGCACGCGCGCCATGCTTCCACACAGATAAATCTTGGGGAGAGTACAATGAAACTGACGATGACAAGCACCGTCGCGTTCATGCTATCTACTGGCGTTGCAATGGCCGGTGGCCACTGTGCGGCAGGGAAGACATTAAACGATGACGTGCTGACTGTTGCGACTGGAAATCCTGCTTATTATCCGTGGGTTATGGATGATGCGCCGGAAGCGAAAGCCGGGTTTGAGGCGGCCGTTGCATATGCCGTTGCGAACCGGATGGGCTTTGAGGACGGGCAGGTTGTCTGGGTCCGGTCGTCGTTCGATCAGGCGATCCAGCCCGGCGCGAAAAACTTCGATTTCAACCTTCAGCAATTCTCGATCACCGAAGAGCGTGAAGAGATCGTTGATTTCTCGTTGCCCTATTATTCGGCCGCGATGGCTGTCGTCACGCGCCAACCGGTTGTGGATAGGGGCGCCGAGGCCTCGCTTGCTTCGCTGAAAGGCCTTTTGTGGGGTGCACATGCGTCGACCACGGCGGTGCCAATGCTGGCAGCGATTGTTCAGCCGGACGCGGATCCGCTGCTTTATGGTGACAACGCCGACGTCGTTGAAGCGATGAAGGCAAATCAGATTGACGCGGCATTGATGGACCTGCCGACAGCCCTGTTTACGGCTGGTGTCTTGTTGGATGACGGCGTGGTTCTGGGCCAGTTCCCACCCGATCGGAGCGACAACCCCGACCAGTTTGGTCTGTTGATGGAAGAGGGTAACCCATTGAAAGAATGCGTCGATGCGGCCTTGGCTGAGTTGACCGAGGATGGCACGTTGGCTGCGATCGAAGCCGAGTGGCTGGCCGAAGCCACAGGTGTTCCGGTCATCGAATAAATGACCCAAGCCGATATTGACGGCCCGGACGCCACGGCTCCGGGCCTGACCCGCCGACAAGTCTACGAGGCACGAATACGCCGTCGCTCCATGATTGTGGCGGCGACATCCACCGCAGCGGTGATGCTTGCTTTGTTGCTTCTGATTCCGCTTGCCCCGGGGTGGGAGGGCGTGAAGAAAAGCTTCTTCAACGCGGATGTGTTTTCCAAGACATTTCCCGGCCTTATCGAGGCTTTCCTTCTGGATGTGGCGATCTTTGCGTGGTCCGCCCCGTTAATCTTTCTGCTTGGTTTGTTAATCGCATTGTGCCGCGACGCGCGCTCGCCTGCACTTTATCCGTTGCGGCTTTTTGGCATCCTTTACACTGATATTTTTCGCGGTGTTCCGGTCATTTTGGTGATCTATCTGATCGGGTTTGGCATTCCGGGTCTTGGACTGCCGCGCCCTTGGAATTCGCCCTACATCTGGGGCACCGTGGCATTGGTTCTGACCTATGCCGCCTACGTTGCTGAGGTGCTTCGATCCGGCATTGAGAGCATTCACCACAGTCAGCGCGCGGCGGCGGCGTCGCTTGGGCTTGGTCACGGCGACACCATGCGTTTTGTGATCTTGCCGCAAGCGATACGGCGTGTTGTGCCCGCGAACATGAACCTTTTCATTGCGTTACAGAAGGATGTCGCCTTGTTAAGCTTCATCGGCCCGGTTGAGATTTTTCGCCAAGCGGGCGTTTACAAATCGCTTCTGGCAAACTTCACGCCCTACGTAGGTGCTGCGCTAATCTTTCTTGCAGTCACTGTGCCGGCGACGCGGTACGCGGATTATCTGATGACCAAGCAGGCACGGGCGCGCAGCTGATGGCAAAGCTTGATTTGCAAGGTGTCACCAAGCGCTTTGGCGACAACGTTGTCTGCCGTGCGATTGATCTGACAATCGGGGACGGCGAAATGGTCTGTCTGATCGGCGCTTCAGGGTCGGGGAAGTCGACGTTGTTAAGATGTATGAACCTGCTTGAACCGATTGATGATGGGGTGATCCTTTTGGATGGCAGTGACATCGCCGAGCCGGGCCTTGACCCCCAGCCCGTTCGCCAGCGCATAGGAATCGTTTTTCAGAGCTTTAATTTATTTCCGCACATGACGGCTGTCGAGAACGTCATGCTGGCCCCGCGCCGGGTGCACAATCGCAGCCGCGAGGCGCTTTTGCCTGAGGTCACCGAATTGTTCATGCGTTTTGGTTTGGCTGATCGGATGGCGCATTATCCCGACCAATTATCGGGTGGCCAGCAGCAGCGCGTTGCCATCGTACGCGCACTTGCGATGAAGCCCGAGATCATGCTGTTTGACGAGATTACCAGTGCTTTGGACCCCGAATTGGTCGGCGAAGTGTTGGATGTTTTGCGTGCGCTTCGTGCGGCTGGAATGACGATGGTTTTGGCCACGCACGAAATGGGGTTTGCCCGCGAATTGGCTGACAAAGTTTGCTTTCTTGACGACGGCGTAATCCTTGAAGAAGGCCCTCCGGAACAACTCTTTACGGCCCCCAAAAAAGAACGAACGCGGTCGTTTTTGTCGCGCGTGCTTTAAGGGCGAACAGTTTTCAGTGCGAAAGGCGGCGATGGGCTCTTGACGGCTTTGGCACAAGGTTCTACCTAGCCCTCGCTTTTGGCGGAGTAGCTCAGGTGGTTAGAGCAGCGGAATCATAATCCGCGTGTCGGGGGTTCAAGTCCCTCCTCCGCTACCAA
>CAJQNG010000011.1 GCA_905479635.1 uncultured Boseongicola sp.
TTCGACTGTTCTTCTCTGATGACCGGTTCGTCGCGTTAAGCAGCCGTTCACAACCGGAAATTTGAAGTTTTGGTTCTAAACGACCGCTTTCACCAGGACCGGACGTTCGCTGCGGTTGCGACGTATGTCTCACATGCGGACTAAGCGGCCTTGTGCAGGTGCAGCTATTGCTCACGCAGCATTTCCTCGCAGTTGCAGCAGATTTCTTGCCGCGATACAGCACGCGCCACCGAAGCGGATGAAGTGGATGGCTCCTGCTCCACCCGGCGTCGCAATGCGCCATAATGCAGGTGTCAGAATCTGCTTTTGAGAGGAGCCACCCAATGCAAGTAAAAACCATAGGACTGGATCTGGCCAAGGATGTTTTCCAGGTGCATGGAGTTTCTGTGACAGGCGACAAGGTCTTCAACAAGAAGATCAAACGCGCAAAACTGTTAGAGTTCTTTGAGGGCCTACCGCCTTGTGTGGTCGGTATGGAAGCCTGCGGTTCGGCCCATCATTGGGGTCGAGAACTTAGCAAGTTAGGGCACGATGTCCGTTTGATGCCAGCAACTTACGTCAAGCCATATGTCAAACGCGGAAAGACCGACGCAGTGGATGCAGAGGCAATCTGCGAAGCGGTTGGCCGCCCGACGATGAGATTTGTTGAGATCAAGACCGAAGACCAGCAAGCTCTTTTGACCGCCCACCGCACGCGCGAACTCATCGTCCGCCAGAGAACCCAGGTCTCAAACATGATACGGGGGATGCTGCGTGAGTTTGGCTATGTTCTCCCAACCGGGGTTGAGGCTGTGGTCCGCTTTTCCAAAAGACACCTGGAAGGTGATCAACCTAAAATTCCCGAACTGGCGAACGGGGTTCTCGGCACCTTGTGTTATCAACTCCTTGGGCTCAGCGCCCGAATTGAAGGCTTTTCCAAGTTGATCGAGAGCCATGCTCGGCGAGATGCCAATGCGCGACGATTGATGCAGGTGCCTGGGATTGGCCCAATCACGGCATCAGCTATTGTGGCGAGCATCGGCGATGCCAAACAGTTCAAAACCGGACGAGATCTGGCCGCTTGGCTGGGCTTAACCCCGCTCAACAAGTCCAGTGGCGGCAAAGAGAGGCTTGGGCGGATTACCAAGAAAGGTGATCATTACCTCAGGAAACTCCTTATCGTTGGCATGACATCGCGCGCATTGATGGCAAAACTCCATCCCGAGAAAGTCGATATCTGGACCGCGAGGATGCTCGCGGGAAAGCCGGTTCGACTTGCAACAGTTGCCATGGCAAACAAAACCGCGCGCGTGATCTGGGCAATGTTGACGAGACAGGAGAATTACCGGCAGCCGGTCACCTGATCGGGAAACCTGCCAGAGATGCAAGGCGCATGACGTGATGATGCGGAATAAGTCAACCAAGAGCGAGGACCCTCCGGGAATGACGTTGGCCCCCGAAGGCCGTGAAGCCGATTGGAACCTCGCTTGCGGAAATCATCAAGGCCAGTGGCAGATCACCACATGAACAGGCCGGACAGACGACTGTACTATTAAACGCCGCAATAAACGTCAAAAATGTCTTGCAATGCAGGAGCCATCCACAGAGGTCGCTCCCGGGGTGTCGCTTGGTCCGAAAGAGCACCCAACCAATGGTAAGGGTCAGGCTTAAGGTCCTCGGGGTTAAGCGAAGCGACTGGCCGAGTGCGACAAGCTGCATGCCCTGCTTTTTTGAGAACGAAATTCGGGCTGCTCGATTCAAACCAATGACATTTGGTCTGGCCTGATCAGTTCCCGTGATTTGCCCCTGTTTGCATTCTGCAACCATAAATGTGTAGGCTCGATCCAATGACCGAGGAGCTATCGGTTATGCAGAAAAGTGGGGTTGTTTGGCGCATTCGGGCTGAGAAAATTCCGTTAGGCCACGCCCTCGCAGGAAGGTGAAAATGTTCAAAAGAATTATGGCACCAGTCGATCTGGCTCATGTCGATAGGCTTGGCACGGCGCTCGACTGTGCCGCCGATTTGGCAAAACATTACGGCGTGCCGATTGTGTATGTGGGGGTCACGTCGTCCGCTCCCAGCAACTTGGCGCATAACCCGGAAGAGTTCGGCCAAAAGCTTGGCGCATTCGCCGCGCAGGAGGCCGCCAAGCACGGCGTCGATGCGTCGGTCCACACCGCGATCGCACATGACCCGACAACCGAGATCGACGATGCATTGATGCGCGCAATCGGTGACACCGGCGCCGACCTCGTCGTCATGGCGAGCCATGTGCCGAACGTCATGGATTACATTTGGCCGTCCAACGGTGGGAAGCTGGCCGAGCATGCGAAGTGCTCGGTAATGGTTGTGCGCGCTTGACGCAACAATCCATGCAACGAAAGTGACAGGGGAAACCTAAACATGCCAGATAACACTGACATAGACGAAATAACGGGGATCCCCGCGCCAGAGGGTGCGTCCGATCTCATTGATACCGATTACGAGATCGGTCAGGACAACATCGAAGCGCAGATCGGGCCGTTTGGACTGGACATTCACAACCCAGTCTTTCTGATCTCCGGGCTTTCAGTGGTGGCCTTCGTGGTTTACGCGCTACTGGCACCTCAGCAGGCTGCCGACTTCTTCGGCTGGCTCCGCCCGGCACTGACATCCACGTTTGACGGCTTTTTTCTGTCGGCGGCGAACATATTCGTCCTGTTCTGCCTGTTTCTCATCGTGTCGCCCTATGG
>CAJQNG010000012.1 GCA_905479635.1 uncultured Boseongicola sp.
TTTAAGGATAAAGTCCACTTCGCCGTTCAGCATGTGGCATTCACGAACCAAAGACCACGCTTTGCAAAGGCCCTCAAATGCAACCAAATCAGCTTCAGCCTGACTTTGAAGTCCGACCATTGCGAACACCTGCACTTCAAAACCAAGCGACCGCGCATTAACCGACGCATGGTACCCCTTGATATATCCCTGCTCTTCAAGCGTCCGTACACGGCGTAAACAGGGGGGTGCAGAAATACCGACGCGCGACGCCAACTCAACATTGGTCATGCGACCGTCAGCCTGAAGTTCAGCAAGAATCTTGCGATCGATTAGATCAAGTTTAACACCCGACATAAGCCCTCCCAGTTTTGCATTCTTTAGGCGCAGCTAGTCCGTTGCGCAATAATATTTCAAAAATGAGTAATTTTATTATTGGATGCGGTCAACCCGGTCAACTCTATGCGATCTCTCTTTCCGTCCCTTCGCGCCGGGTTTATATCGGCCCTTGCTGCCACTCAAAGGGGATAGACATGGGCGATCAAAAGCACAGCCGCGTACTGATAATCGGGTCGGGTCCTGCGGGATATACAGCGGCTGTTTACGCCAGTCGCGCCATGCTGGAACCGGTGCTTGTGCAAGGCATTCAACCGGGCGGGCAGCTGACAATTACCACCGAAGTCGAGAACTGGCCTGGCGATATCGAAGTCCAGGGTCCTGACCTTATGGTGCGCATGGAAGCCCATGCGAAGAACGTTGGTACCGAAATTATTTCCGATCACATTCAATCGCTTGACCTCTCAAAGAGACCTTTCACCGCAATTGGTGACAGTGGCACAACCTACACTGCAGACGCGATCATTCTTGCCACGGGCGCGCAAGCCAAGTGGCTAGGCCTTCCCTCGGAGGAGCACTTCAAAGGCTTTGGTGTTTCGGCCTGCGCCACCTGCGACGGCTTCTTTTACCGCGGTCAGGAAGTTGCCGTCGTTGGGGGAGGAAATACAGCTGTAGAAGAAGCCCTATTCCTGACAAACTTCGCTTCCAAAGTCACACTGATCCACCGGAGAGATTCGCTCCGTTCGGAAAAAATCCTTCAGCATCGCCTGTTCAATAATCCCAAGATCGAAGTGATCTGGAACCACGAGATCGATGAAGTGGTCGGTGCAAGCAATCCCAGAGGCGTCGAAAGCCTGCGCTTGAAGCATGCTAAAACCGGCGAAATCAAAGAGATCACCGTGAACGGCGTCTTTGTCGCTATCGGCCACGCACCCTCGTCGGAGTTGGTGACGGAGCAACTTGAGTTGCACAATGGCGGCTACGTCGTGACCAAACCCGATTCAACAGCGACGTCCATCCCCGGTGTTTTTGCGGCAGGCGACATTACCGACCATGTTTATCGTCAAGCCGTAACTTCGGCCGGCATGGGGTGTATGGCGGCGCTTGAAGTCGAGCGCTTTCTTGCGGAACAAGCCGCCGAAGAGGACGTCAGTGCGCCGGTCGGTGAGGATGCAAGCATTCCCGCCGAGTAGACTTCTGAAAGCTGAATATTGGCCAGTAGCGACAAATCTTGCCGATCACTTTCCTTTTTTTACGGACTATTCGAAGCGGTTTTTTAAACAAATGACCTGCTAACCTTGATCTTCCTGTGGTGCGTGTAATAGGTGCGCGGCATGCAATATTTGGCAAAGAGAACCTGATGAAAATCTTAAACCACGTTCCCATTCCGGAACTCTATGTCTCTTACGAAAGCGCCCAAAAGCTTAAAGTCGAAGCTGGGGAGATGCCGTCATGGGACCTGTCACCGCGCCAGATTTGCGACTTAGAGCTTCTTATGAACGGAGGCTTCAATCCTCTGAAGGGTTTTTTGAGCGAGGAAGACTACGATGGCGTCGTCGAGAACATGCGCCTCGCGGACGGCACAATTTGGCCCATGCCGATCACACTTGATGTCAGCCAAGACTTCGCAGACGGGCTAAACGTCGGACAAGACATCGCACTTCGCGATCAAGAGGGAGTCATTCTGGCCATTCTCTCGGTGACCGACCGCTGGACACCAAACAAAGCGCGCGAGGCCGAACAGGTTTTCGGTGCAGACGACGATGCCCACCCGGCAGTAAACTATCTGCACAATGTCGCCGAACCCGTTTATCTGGGCGGACCTATCACCGGCATCCAGCAACCGGTTCACTATGATTTTAAGATGCGGCGCGACACCCCGAATGAACTTCGCGCCTATTTCCGGAAAGTCGGATGGCGACGCGTTGTCGCTTTTCAAACGCGCAATCCGCTCCACCGCGCCCATCAGGAACTGACCTTTCGCGCCGCAAAGGAGGCGCAGGCCAATCTTCTGATCCATCCTGTTGTGGGTCTTACAAAGCCCGGTGACGTTGATCATTTCACACGCGTTCGCTGTTACGAAGCGGTCCTTGATAAATATCCAGCCGCGACCACAACGATGAGCTTGCTGAACTTGGCAATGCGTATGGCAGGTCCGCGCGAAGCCGTCTGGCACGGGTTAATCCGCCGGAACCACGGCTGCACGCACATGATCATCGGAAGGGATCACGCGGGGCCTGGCAAAAACTCTGCCGGCGAGGACTTTTACGGACCCTATGATGCACAGGACCTCTTTCGCGCGCATCAAGACGAGGTCGGAATTGAGATGGTTGACTTCAAACACATGGTTTACGTGCAGGAACGTGCCCAATACGAACCTGCCGACGAAGTCGTGGATGGCGCCACGGTGCTTAACATCTCAGGCACTGAACTGCGCCGACGCTTGCGCGAAGGCCTTGAGATTCCAGAATGGTTTTCATTCCCGGAAGTGGTCGAGCAATTGCGCACTCGCTATCCCCCGCGCGCTCAGCAAGGTTTCACAGTATTTTTCACAGGCCTGTCAGGCTCGGGGAAATCGACTGTCGCCAACGCATTGATGGTTAAGTTGATGGAGATGGGCGGGCGCCCGGTTACCCTGCTTGATGGCGACATAGTCCGTAAAAACCTCTCGTCCGAGTTAGGCTTCTCAAAAGCGCACCGCGATCTTAACATTCGCCGCATCGGCTATGTCGCCAGCGAGATCACCAAGAATGGTGGCATCGCAATTTGCGCGCCGATTGCCCCCTACGCGACAACACGGCGGGCAGTTCGTGAAGACGTCGAGATGTTTGGCGCGTTCGTGGAAATCCACATTGCAACAAGCCTTGAAGAATGCGAGCGCCGCGACCGGAAGGGTCTATATAAACTCGCCCGTGAGGGGAAAATCAAGGAATTCACTGGGATTTCAGATCCTTATGATGTCCCCGCCGAACCCGAGCTTCGTCTTGATACAGAGAATGCCGAAGTGGACCACTGCGCGCATCAGGTCTTGCTGAAGCTGGAACAGATGGGGCTGGTTGCCGGTTAAATAGTGCCGTCTGGGCCAGTGATGGCATCCGCAACCATTTGCCAGTTTGCCTCCGAAGACGCGACAATAAGCCGACCTTCGCGCTGGGTAGGACGATACGGCTCGCCAGTCAGGAGGCGTGCAACTCCACCGGCCTCTTCAGAAATCAGGCATCCGGCTGCGTGATCCCACGGGTTCAGAACTGGCGAGACGCAAAAATCGACGATACCTCGCGCCAGAAGTCGATACTCGTGCGCCGAGCACCGAAGGGCGTCGGTTTTGTGAAATTCCGGTAGCCGTGAAAACAGGCGACGGCGTTCGTCACCTTCAAAAAGATAGCTGTGGACATAGCCGATCGCATTCGAAGCGATCCGGTCGCAATCCTGCGTGAACCGCAGTTGCGTTTCAGCCCCATCTGATTTCACAAATCGTGCGCCCTGCCCACGTGTGGCAATCACCCAGTCGTCTCCGATTGGATCGTAGATCATCCCCCACTCGGTCTCGCCATTCTGCGACAACGACAAAATCACCCCGAAATTTGCAAGCCCATTTGCGAAATTCCAGGTGCCGTCTATGGGGTCAACGATAAGACAGACGCTGCAATCAATTGCATCGCGAACGCTCGCGTCTTCGGAAACTGCCTCTTCTCCGACAACAGCAACACCCGGCAAAATCGTGATTGCGACCTCACTCAAACGCCTCTCCGCCTCGCGGTCCGCCACGGTAACCAGATCGTCCATCCGAGACTTTGTTGCGATGTCACCTTCGCCCAAAAACCGAAACCGAGGCAGTATTTCCTCTGCCGCGATCTGGCGCACAGCGGCAATCAGTTTGGCTTCAGCCTCAGCCGGGAAAATCACACCGCCAGCCCTCTGCCCTTCAGCAAAGCTTCAGGGCCCGGCATTTTACCTCGGAAGGCCAGATAAAGATCTGCTGCATCCTTTGAGCCGCCCGCGGACAAGACGTGCTGTTCAAGTTTCGCCGCAATCCCTGCGTCAAACGGTCCGCCAGCTTCAATAAACGCCTCGAAAGCATCCGCATCCATGACCTCGGACCACATGTAGCTGTAGTAACCACTGGAATAGCCGTCTCCGGCAAACACATGCGCGAAGTGCGGCGTTGCATGTCGCATCGCGATCGCGGGCGGCATACCGATGCGATCCAAAACTTCGGCTTGTCTTTGCATCGGGTCGGTCGCCGGATCGCCTTGATGAAAATCGAGGTCCACAAGAGCCGACGCAACATATTCCACTGTCTTAAACCCCATATCATAAGTTCCTGCAGCAAGAAGCCGATCAAGCATGTCTTGCGGCATCGGCGCGCCGGTTTCAGCGTGTGTGGCGAATTCAGAAAGAACTTCCGGAACTTCCAACCAGTGTTCGTAGAGCTGGCTCGGCAATTCTACAAAATCTCGGGCGACGCTCGTTCCGGAAATGGTTTCGTAAGTGACATCACTCAACATTTGATGAAGCGCGTGGCCAAATTCATGAAACAGCGTCCGGGCATCGTCGTAACTCAACAATGCGGGGCGTCCCTCTGGGGGCTTCGCAAAATTGCAGACGTTGATCACGACGGGATGAACGTCCCCACCAAGTTTGCGCTGCGACCGCAAGGCGGAACACCATGCACCTGACCGCTTGGAGCCACGCGCAAAATAGTCGCCGATGAAAACCGCCAGATGCTCACCGTTTCGCACGATTTCCCACGCCCGTGCATCCGGATGATTGAGTGACACGCCGTCAAGCGGGCGCGCCTCGATCCCAAAAAGGCGGGTCGCACAGGCAAACGCAGCCTCGATCATGCGGTCCAACTGAAGATAGGGCTTCAGAGCGCTTTCATCCAAATCATGTTCTTGCGCGCGGCGCTTCTCGCCGTAATACCGCCAGTCCCACGGCTGCAGATCGCCCTTCATGCCATCAGAATGCAGCATCTCTTCAAGATGCCCTGCATCTGCCAGCGCACCAGCGCGCGCAGGCTCCCAAACCTGCATCAGCAGATCTTGGGCAGCTTGGGGAGTCTTCGCCATCTCGGTTTCTAACTTGAAAGACGCGAAATCGGGGTACCCCAGCAGGCGCGCCCGTTCAGCCCGCAGCTTCAGCGTCTCCGCGACCTTCGCGCGATTGTCCGTCTCTCCGCCATTGGCACATCGCGAAGTCCAGGCACGCCATGCTTTCTCACGCAGGTCTCGGCGCGTTGAAAATTGCAGGAACGGGACGATCAGCGAACGCGACAACGTGATGACAGGCCCAGGCCGCTGCTTTTCGTCGCCGGCCGCCTTTGCTGCCTCAATCAGAAAGTCCGGCAGACCCGCAAGATCGGCGTCAGTTAGATCCATCACCCAACTGCGTTCTTCGGCAACGATGTTTTGCGTAAACTCAGTGCCAAGCGTCGCCAATCGCGATTTAACCTCAGCCAATCGCTCACTCTCGGGCCCCTCCAGGCAAGCACCCGCACGCACAAAGCTGCGATGGGTCAGCATCAGCACACGCGCCTGCTCGTCAGTCAAATCAAGTGTGTCCCTGGCCCCCCAGATTGCTTCCACCCGCTGAAACAAGGCTCGGTTGCGTGTGATTTCAGACGAATAGTCAGAGATCAAAGGCGAAAACCTGCGCTGAAGCGCCTCGCGTTTGGGGTTGGCGTCGGTTCCTGAAAGATTGAAAAACACCGACAAGACGCGACCCAAAGCCTCGTCTGCAAGCTCAAGCGCTTCAATTGTGTTAGCGAAATCGGGCGGCTCTGCGGTGTCTACTATGGCCGCAATATTGGCGCGGGCCTCGCTCAAAGCTACGTCAAGGGCTGGTTCGAAATCATCATCTGCGATGGCCGCAAAGGGCGGTAAGGCAAAGGGGGTGGTCCACTCGCTAAGTAGGGGGTTCGACATAATGGCTCCTGTTGCGACTCGCGTCATTCTTTGACCCTATTCCCCGCAAGATCACCATTCCAGTGCTCTAGCCGGCGGTCCCACAAATCTTGCAATCGTTCCGGCGTTCTACGGCGATGATCCGCGTATCCGCATAGAGTGCGTCGTAGATCAGCAAGCGCCCGTGCAACGTTTCGCCCGCTCCCGCCAGAAACTTAACCGCTTCAACAGCCATCATCGCACCGACCACGCCGGGCAACGGCGACAACACGCCCCCCTCCGCGCAAGAAGGCGCAAGTCCGGCCGCCGCAGGTTCCGGGAATACACAGGCGTAGCAAGGCCCCTTTCGTGACGGATCAAAAACACTGATCTGACCCTCCCACTGCGTGATCGCGGCGGAAACCAGCGGAATGCGCAGTCCCACGGCCGTTTCGTTTACAAGATACCGAGTTTCAACATCGTCACATCCGTCCAAGATCAGATCGTAGTCTTGAAACAACTCACGCGCGATATCGGCCGTCAAACGTCGGTGGTAGGGACGCACTTCAACAAAAGGGTTTTGAGCGCGCATTGCCTGTTCTGCAGAAAACACTTTTGGCATTCCGATACGATCATCTGTGTGGATGATCTGCCGCTGTAAATTCGAATTCTCGACCACATCATCGTCGATAACACCAATCGTCCCGATACCCGATGCTGCCAAGTACAAAAGTGCTGGCGACCCCAGCCCTCCGGCCCCAACAACAAGAACGGCGGCATTTTTCAGTCGTTTCTGCCCAGGGCCGCCAATTTCGCGCAACACAATATGGCGCGCATTGCGTTCAAGTTCCGAGCTTGATGGAACATTTTCGGTTTTTGGCAAATTCTCCGGACGAACCCGAGTACGGAGCTTTTTGAGGCCCTGCGAATATATCCAAACCATACCCGCGAGAAAGCCAAGCGAGATCCATTCGCCCAAGGACCCGCCAGTTGCAGCACGCAATGCATGCCCTTCCGGGAAAATTGCTTGCACCGCAAGAACGCCGACATAAAGAAGCGCAATCATCAAAAATCGCGCATTCGTGGGCATTCGCAGGATATGCCCGATCCCCCAAAGCATCGCGGCCATAGCCAATACGAGCGTCATCAGCCGCGTCCCGTCGATCCGAAGCCGCCGGCACCCCGGTCGGTGCCTGACAGTTCAGTCACAAGTTCAAACCGCGCCTGCACCACCGGCGCCACCACCATCTGCGCGATCCGGTCGCCATGGGCGACCGCAAAAGGCTTCGCGCCGAGGTTTATGAGAATGACCCCAACCGCCCCCCGGTAATCGGAATCGATCGTACCCGGCGTATTTGCCAGCGTGATCCCGTGCTTCAACGCCAGTCCCGAGCGAGGACGGATCTGGATTTCATATCCCTCCGGAATATGTACGGAAAAGCCAGTTGAAACCAACATTCGCTCACCGGGTGACAGAACAATTCCCCCGCGATCAGCAAACGCCAAGTTCGCCCGAACATCTGCTCCAGCCGCTCCCGATGTCGCGTAATCTGGCAAGGCGATCTCAGGGTCGGCCCCGTCTAGTCGCATTATTTTAATGACCGGGCGCATGTCAACCAAGCGCCGCGGCAATACGAAGTGCCAGTTTGCGGGCTACATCATCTTTTGATGCCCGCGGCCAAGTTTCAGGACCGTCGGCGTCAATTACGGTGACGGCATTCTCGCTACCGCCCATGATCCCCGTCTCTGGCGAGACGTCATTCGCAACGATCCAGTCGCACCCCTTGCGCTTGCGCTTTTGGGCTGCGTGAGCCACGACATCGTCAGTTTCGGCCGCAAAGCCGACGACAAGTTCGGGGCGCCCCTTCGTCATTTGCGATACTGTCGCCAATATGTCCGGGTTCTCCATAAGGGCCAGCGCGGGCGGCCCTTCGGCTTTCGCTTTCTTAATTTTACCAGCCGCGACTTCGGCAACGCGCCAATCCGCTACTGCCGCAGCAAAAACCGCCGCATCTGCAGGCAATGCCGAGATCACCGCATCAAGCATCTCGCTCGCTGTTTCAACTTTCACGACCTTGACGCCCAAAGGAGGCGCTGTACGTGCCGGCCCAGTGACGAAAGTGACCTGCGCGCCAAGGCCCGCCAGGGCGGAAGCGATGGCACTCCCCTGTTGCCCCGACGAGCGGTTCGCAAGGTACCGCACCGGATCAATCGGCTCGTGTGTCGGACCAGACGTCACAATAATGTGCCGGCCACCCAGAGGGCCATTGGCCAATAGGGCCATGATCTCGGCATGGATCTCCACCGGTTCTGTCATGCGACCAGGACCAAATTCACCACAAGCCATGTCGCCTTCATTGGGGCCAATACGATGGATGCCGTCTGCCTCTAGCGTCGCAATGTTGCGTTGATTTGCTGGGTGAAGCCACATGCGGACATTCATCGCCGGTGCCACCAACACAGGTGTGTCAGTTGCCAGTAGAAGGGTCGATGCCAGGTCATTGGCCTGACCACTTGCCATTTTGGCCATCAAATCCGCAGTTGCCGGTGCGACAACCACCAAATCAGCGGACCGACTAAGCTCAATATGACCCATTTCGGCTTCATCGGTCAGATCGAAAAGATGCGTGTAGGCTTTATGTCCGGCAAGTGCCGCTACCGAAAGCGGTGTCACGAATTGCTCGGCCGCGCGCGTCAGGACCGGCGTCACGGACCCTCCCTCACGTTTGATCAGACGGATCAATTCGAGGGATTTATAGGCAGAAATTCCGCCCCCAATGATCAGTAATATGCGTTTGCCTTGCAACATGTCAGCACTCCACGCGTTTGCCGATCAAGTGTTACGGGCACGCTGTCCAAGGGGCAAGCCATGGTGTACGAAACAAAAACCGGACCGTCATCCGCCGATCCCTCTATTTAGGAGCAGTTGAGGTTTAGACAAAAAACTCGAAAACTTCCTTGGATTGCGCTTCGAGGTTCTTTCGCATTTTTCCAAATGCCGCCGCTTCTAGCTGCCGAACCCGTTCTTTCGAAAGACCAAGCTCGTTGCCGAGGCTTTCCAAAGTGCGCGGATCGTCGCGAAGTTTGCGTTCCCGAACAATGAACCGTTCGCGTTCGTTCAACGCGGACATCGCGGTCACCAACCAAGTCCGAAGCGTATCGTTATCTTTCTTCTGTTCCACGCGCGCGGACTGCTGTGCGCCTTCGTCTTCCAGAGTTTCAATCCATTCGCGACCCTCGTCGTCCGACGACTGCGTCGCATTCAACGAGAAATCAGAGCCCGCCAAGCGACCTTCCATCATTTCCACATCGTGCAGCGGAACCCCGACTTCTTGCGAAATCATCTCGCGCATTTTATGGCGATCAAGTGCCTCACCTCGACCCGCAGCCTCACGCTCGAGACGAGCCTGCACGCGGCGCAGGTTGAAGAAAAGAGATTTTTGCGAACTTGTGGAGCCTGTCCGAACCATCGACCAATTGCGCATGACGTGATCCTGGATAGACGCTTTGATCCACCAAACAGCATAGGTCGAAAAGCGCACACCGCGGTCGGGATCAAACTTTTCGGCTGCTTTCATCAAACCAAGATTTGCTTCTTGAATCAAGTCGTTCATTGGAGCGCCATAGCGTCGGAACTTTGAAGCCATGGAAATCGCCAGGCGCATATAGGCTGTAATGAGCCGGTGAAGAGCTTCCTCATCACGGTCATCCCGCCACGCATAAGCAAGTCTCAGTTCAGTCTCGGCATCAAGCAATTCAGCTTTCATTGCCTTTCGTGAGAGTGAATGATCGTTGACCCCATCCAGCGCCATCATAGTTCTCCCTGAGTTGACCGATTAACCTGTGTTTACCCTATCGCTTACAATTTCTACGGCTCCATTTTCGGGTTGGATCACTTTTGGCCAGCCTTCGCCGTGACAGCCATGCCGAAACACGCCCGGCGGGCTACCTACACTAAGGTTTGCCTAACCAAACCTCGGGCATACCCGCAGCGGACATATTCATGGATGCACGCCCGCATACAGTTGCCGTTGAAGGCATCGAGGGACAAGACGCTCTGTCGCCGGGCGTGCCGTCGTCTTCCATCATCGGCTTGCCCCGCAAGACAATGACCGAAGCCCGCGAGCGGGGTCGTGCGGCACTAACCAGTTTATCAATCGCGCTGCCGCCGAAACGCGGAACGGTTAATCTGTCGCCCGCAGACATGCCAAAGGAAGGCTCCTATTCGATCTTCCCATCGCGCTGGCCGTCCTCCCAGCGATTGGCGTGATCCCACCGGACGACGTCGACAGATCGGTAGCTTTGGGGAACTCTCCCTGGACGGCGGTCTTATTCTGGTCGCGGGCGCCCTTTCCGCCGCACTTGCAGCTGTCGACTCCAGCCGCACCCTTATGTGTCCGAAAGCATCGGACAGAGGCGGTATGGGTTGGAGACACGGCTGTCTACGCACCTGCCAGGTTTTCAGAAGCAATTGCACACCTGAACGAGGATCGACCCCTTGCGATCTCAGAGCTGGTCGAAATCCAAAACGGACCGGCGCAGCTCAATCTGCGTGACGTCCGCGGACAGGAAACCCGCAAAACGCGCTTGAAATCGCTGCTGCAGGTCGAGACCATCTGTTGTTGGTTGGGACAACAGGGGCAGGCAAGTCAGTGCTTGCGGCACGATCGCCCGGAATTCTTCCCGAGCTTAGTCCTGAAGAAGCCCTTGAAACCTCGATGGTGCATTCACGCACCGAGGTGCCGCAGGTCTCGTTCTCCGATCTTGGAAGTCACACCCCAAAGGGCGAGGCCTCGGCAGTTGTAGCCGGTCGCCTGGCCGCCGCGCGCACGGCAGACTGCGAGATATGCGCAAGCTACTGAAATCCGTGCAAATGCGGACTTAGGCGGCATCTGGCTAGACGCCGTTGCCATGCCAGATGCCGAAGGAAAGAAGTTTCTGATGCAGGCGGACGAAAAGCTTGGATTTTTGGGCGCGGATAGCATCGGGTACTTCGCGTCGCCCGCACAATCTCTGACCTATTAAACACCGAAAACGTATCGCTAAATAAAATCGCAGAGGCCGTGGCGTTCCGGCTGGCGGGCCAACCGATCTAAACCACTTGTGGACTAGGTTTTGCGGGCTTCGATCGCGTCCCAGATCGCACCAGCCGCATTGATTCCGTCAAAGCGCTCAAGCTCTTGAATGCCGGTTGGCGAAGTCAAATTAATCTCAGTCAGATAACTTCCAATGACATCTATGCCGACGAAAACCTGACCCTTTTCGCGCAAGAGCGGTCCAATAGCGGCGCAAATCTCGTGATCCCGCGCCGACAATTCGACCTTTTCAGCCCGCCCCCCGACGTGCAGGTTTGATCGCGTCTCTCCGGCGGCAGGAACCCGATTGATGGCCCCAATTGGCTCGCCGTCCACAAGGATAACCCGCTTATCTCCGTTTGAAACATCCGGCACAAACTTCTGCGCAATCAGAGGCTCACGATTCATGCTGGTGAACAGTTCATGCAAGCTGACGAGGTTGCGGTCCTCATGCACAAGCCGAAAGACGCCAGCGCCGCCGTTGCCATACAGAGGCTTCAAAATCATGTCGCCATGACGGTCGCGGAATGCCTGTATCGTCTTGAGATCGCGCGCAATTGTGGTTGGTGGAGTGAGATCAGGAAAGCCCAAAACAAGAAGCTTCTCAGGGTAATTTCGCACCCAAAACGGATCGTTCACGACCAACGTTGAAGCCGGTAGACGTTCTAGAATATGTGTACTGGTAATATATCCCATATCAAATGGCGGGTCCTGTCGTAGCCACACGACGTCGAAATCAGCGAGATTAACGGTCTCTTCGGGGCCAAGATCGGCGTGGTTCCCAATCTCGCGGCGCACCGTCAGGGCATGGCCCCGCGCGGTGACACGCCCCTCGTCCAGAGCCAACGCATCCGGCGTATAGTAGAAAAGCTCGGCTCCGCGCGTCTGCGCTTCCTCCGCCAATCGAAAGGTCGAATCAGCGTTGATATCGATTGATCCAATTGGATCCATTTGAATTGCAACACGCACAACGAAGCCCTCCCTTTAGATCGGTTCGAGACCTTGTGACCCATCCTTGCAAGCACTGCAACGCACAGAACCTATGCGCCGAAAGGGAAACGTTTTCGATAATCGGGCACGCGCCCGTGTCATTCACCAAGGCCACGTCGATCCGAATGCCCGTTTCTAGCCCCTGCGGAGATTGCGCGGCAAACTCCTCAGACGCACCCCGATACGGCCGGGCTGGCGCCTTGTGATCCGGTCCACAGCGGTAGCGAAGTCCTTGGCTCTTTTGACTTCGACAAAGACAAAAGGGATCCGAGCTGAAAAATAAGATCAAATTCGCCGGACTTACTGCGCCATCGACGCCTCACGACTTTGGCCCCGTCGTCACAGACGCGACGCTTGCCGCATTCTTCAGCAGATATGCGGTTAAGATAGATCGTCAGAGCGCGCGTCTGCTTGTTCATTGCCCGCTCCTTTGCGGGGCCACCACTCGCTAACCGGGACAAGTTTTAAGCTAATCTTCACTCTGAATCTCAAGGCCAAGTTGGTAGAGATCCCGTTTTGACACTCCAAAGCGATCCGCCACATCCGTTGCGGCGGCCTTGAGTTTTTGCGTCTTCATCGCTTCAGTCATTGCGTCTCGTACTCGCGCGGGGTCAACTTCTGTCGCGCCTTTTGCGATGCACAAGACGATCTCGCCCTTTGGCACTATACCGTCGTACTGCTCGGCCAAATCAGCGAGCGTTCCGCGCCGAACCTCTTCGAATCGCTTGGTTAGTTCGCGACAGACCGCCGCGTCACGCTCTGGACCCAAAACCTCAACGGCAGCGGCAAGCATGGCCGACAGACGGCGCGGACTTTCAAACAAGACAAGCGTGCCCGCAACGTCGCGAAAGCTTTCCAGAAACGATTTTCGTGCAGATTTCGCTGTTGGCGAGAATCCAGCAAAAATGAAACAATCACTCGGCAGTCCGCTTAAGGTCAGTGCAGCAAGTACCGCCGACGGCCCCGGGGCCGAAGTGATGACAAGCCCCTCGCCAGTCATGGCGCGTCCAAGCGAATACCCCGGGTCGGCGACCAGTGGCGTTCCAGCGTCCGAGGCATAGGCCACGGATTTGCCTGTGCGCACTGCATCCAGCAGTCGCGGCCGCATCGCAGCACCGTTATGGTCATGATACGCCAACACCCGTCTGCCATCCAACGGCACGCCGTGAATTTCCATCAAACGCCGCAAAGTTCGCGTGTCCTCTGCCACCAGCACATCCGCCGCGCGAAGAATATCAAGCGCCCTAAGAGTGATGTCGCGCGCATTTCCAATTGGAGTTGCAACGAAGTATAGGCCCGCAGCAAGCGGCACCTGGCTCGCTTCACTTACCATTTCCGCGTCCGCGATTTACTTGATCGTCGATTCTGCATAGGGTCGCGCAAAATGTTTCCACCGTTTTGAGGTACCTATCCAATGGTCGCTTTTTTGGCTCTTCGCCGCAAGTTACTCTCTGGCTTTGTTGCACTTTTTGCAATGGGCGCGCTGATGGCGTGTGATGCATCGCTTGGTTCCGGTCCGTTGATAAATACCTCGCGCGCCGTCCCGGTTGCTTTGCTTGTTCCAAAAACTTCAGGCGTTGCCGGTGATCTAGCACAATCGCTTGAAAACGCAGCGCGATTGGCAGTGAGCGACCTTCAAAGCGTTGAAGTCGACTTGCGCGTTTATGATACGGCTGGAACCGCCGAAGGTGCAGCACTGGCTGCAAATCAGGCGGTGAGTGACGGCGCGCGGATCATTGTCGGCCCGCTGTTTGGCGAGGCGGCCTCGGCCGCCGGACAGGCAGTTGCGGCGCGCGGCGTGAACGTTCTCACTTTCTCAAACAACCCTGCCATTGCTGGCGGCAACGTTTTCCTTTTGGGAAACACGTTCCAAACTTCCGCTGACCGTCTCGTGCGGTACGCTGCCAGCCAGGCAAACGGCGATATTTATATCGTCCACGCCGAAGATGGCGCTGAGATCGCTGGACGAGATGCAATTCAGCGCGCGATAGCAGCCAACGGCGCACGTTTGGCAGGGACATCATCCTTCCCGCTTTCACAGCAGGGTGTCATCGCTGAGATCCCGAACATTTCTCGCGCTTACCGGGCGTCGGGGGCTTCGTCGCTCTTTGTGACATCCGGTACTTCCGGGGCTCTGCCCTTCCTTGCAGAACTTCTCCCAGAAAACGGGATCGACGCCGAAGCTGCGCAATTTATTGGCCTGCAAAGACTTGATATCCCGACAAGCGCATTGTCGCTAAAGGGGTTGCAAGGCGCATGGTTTGCAACCCCTTCGCCTGATCGCACGGCGCGGTTCAACGCGCGCTATCAGGCGGCGTACGGGGCATTGCCGACGCCCGTTGCAGGCCTTGCCTACGACGGTATCGCCGCAATCGGAGCGCTGGTTGCCCAAGGTAATTCTAACGCTCTGACGCAACCAGCATTGACCCAAGGCGCCGGCTTCGCCGGTGTCTACGGCCCGTTCCGTTTCTTCCCAAATGGCACCAACGAGCGCGGCTTGGCCGTTGCGCAAATTCAGAACAATCAGGTGATCGTCATTGACCCCGCTCCAACAAGCTTTGGAGGCGCCGGTCTCTGACCTCGCGCCACCGTTGGGTGAAGACCCAACAAAACACCTGATCGCGCCTGCGTCTGAGATTTTTGACGAAGCCGCCATACGTGCCGAAATCGTGGCTAATCTGCCAGATGGCGCCGACAGTCGCGCTGTCCGGCGGGTTACTGTCGATACGTTGAAGACAGCCATTTCGTCTGGTCGCAAGATCATCGAAGACGCTTTCGAACGCGCGCCTCTTGCCGCGCGACCTGCCGTTGTCTCCTACGCATTTTTAACCGATGGCGTGATCCGCACCGTGCTGCATGTGGCTCAGACCTACCTCCACCCCAATCCAAATCCGACCGAGGGCGAGCGGATAGCGGTTCTGGCCGTCGGAGGATACGGACGCGGAGAAATGGCGCCGTATTCGGATGTTGATCTGCTGTTTTTGAACCCATGGAAAATCACCCCATGGGCCGAAAGCCTGATCGAAAGCATCCTCTATATGTGCTGGGATCTGCATCTGAAAGTCGGTCATTCAAGCAGAACGGTGAAAGACTGCATTCGCCTTGGTCGCGAAGACTATACGATTCGTACCGCGCTTCTTGAGCATCGTTTTCTGGTCGGGGACCAGGCCATCGCGCAGGAGCTTTCTAAAAAGCTGAAATCAGACCTGTTCAAGAACACAGCTTCGGAATTCATCGAAGCCAAACTTGCCGAACGCGCCGAGCGTCACCAGAAACAAGGTGGCCAGCGCTACATGGTAGAGCCAAACGTCAAAGAAGCCAAAGGTGGCTTGCGCGACCTGCAAACGCTGTTCTGGATCGGCAAGTACATCCACGGTGTCCGTGATGCCGCTGATTTGGTCAGGATGCGCCTGCTGCGCCAAGACGAATATGATGACTTCGTTGCCGCCGAAACGTTCCTCATGGCGATCCGCAACCATCTTCACATTGTTGCCGGTCGCGCCATGGATCAACTTACTTTCGACATGCAGGTCGAAGTTGCAAAACGCATGGGGTACGCCGACAAAGCAGGGCGGCGCGCCGTCGAATTCTTCATGCAGGACTACTTTCGGCACGCAACAACCGTGGGAGAACTGACACGCATCTTTCTGACCGCACTTGAAGCAAAGCACGTCAAAAAAGCACCTTCATTGGTCAACTTCTTCCGTCGCCGCCGAAAAGTTAACGTCCAATACACTATCAAACAAAACCGTCTGACCGTCACACGTCAAAAGCCGTTTCTGGCGGACAATCTCAACCTTCTTCGCATTTTCGATGAAGCCCTTCGAACCGGCTATCTCCTGCATCCTGACGCCATGCGATTGATCTCAGCCAACCTTCACCTGATCGACGACACAATGTGCACCTCGGCTGAGGCAAACCGCATCTTCATAGATTTGCTACTGAAACGCGGCAATCCCGAACGCGCTCTACGTCGGATGAACGAACTAGGCGTGCTTGCAGCCTTTGTCCCTGAATTCGCGCCCGTCGTCGCGATGATGCAGTTCAACATGTACCACAGCTACACGGTGGACGAGCATACGATCCAATGCATCTCGACACTGGCGCAGATTGAGCGCGGTGAACTTGTCGAGGAGCTTCCGGTCGCAAGCGGCATTCTCAAACGCGGCGTAAACCGCAAAGTGCTTTATGCCGCGTTGTTCCTTCATGACATAGGCAAGGGCCGGCCCGAAGATCACTCGGTGCTCGGGGCGCAAATCGCGCGAAAAGTGGTGCGACGCTTCGGGTTAAAACAGGACGAGGTTGAGACCGTCGAATGGCTTGTCCGCTATCACCTTTTGATGTCGGACATGGCACAAAAGCGCGATATTTCCGAACCCCGCACGGTTCGTGATTTTGCGAAAGCAGTAAAAACCCAGAAACGGCTCGATTTGCTGACGGTCGTGACGGTCTGTGACATCCGAGGTGTCGGACCCGATGTCTGGAATAACTGGAAGGCGCAACTGATCCGCGCCCTTTATTGGCAGACGTCTTCTGCCCTCGAACATGGTCTAGAAGACGTAAACCGCGAAACGGCCGAGAAAGAAGCCAAGAAAGCCCTTCGCGCGGCCCTTTCGGACTGGCAAAGCAAACCTCTTCGCATCGAAACTGCACGTCACTATGGCACGTACTGGCAAGGCCTGCCAAGCGAAGCGCATGTGATTTTTGCCAGTCTTCTGAAAGACATCGCCGACGACGAGATCCGCATCGACATCAAACCAGACGACGACCGCGATGCGACGCGGGTTTGCTTTGCACTTGCAGACCATCCCGGCATTTTCGCCCGCCTCGCAGGGGCCTTGGCGCTTGTCGGGGCCAACGTTGTAGACGCACGTACCTACACATCGTCCGACGGGTACGCGACAGCAGTGTTCTGGATACAGGATGCAGACGGCGCCCAATACGAGGCCGCTCGGCTTCCACGCCTGAAGTCGATGATCAGAAAAACGTTCAAAGGCGAAGTTCTTCCGCGCAAATCACTGGCCGACCGCGACAAGCTGAAAAAACGCGAGAAGGCGTTCAACGTCGCCACTTCGATCACCTTCGACAACGAGGGCTCGGATATTTACACCATCATCGAAGTCGACACTCGGGACCGCACCGGACTGCTGTACGATCTGGCGCGGACCCTTGCCGAGGCGAACGTCTATATCGCCAGCGCTGTCATCGCGACTTACGGTGCGCAGGCCGTCGATACGTTCTACGTCAAAGACATGTTTGGTCTGAAATTCCATGCAGCCAGCAAGCAGAAAACGCTGGAAAACCGACTGCGCGCCGCAATCCTGGACGGCGCCAAACGGGCACTCGACAAATGAGGCGCTTTAACAAAAGGGAATTCGCGCGGTGAAGCCGATCCGTCTTGTTTCAGGCGTCCTCACCGTCGGCTTCTGGACACTTCTGAGCCGCATATTCGGATTTGTGCGCGATATTCTAATCGCGGCCTGGCTTGGAACCGGCCCAGTCGCCGAAGCATTTCTGGTCGCGTTTTCCCTACCAAATATGTTCCGACGCTTTTTTGCCGAAGGCGCGTTCAACATGGCTTTCGTGCCAATGTTCTCAAAGAAACTTGAGGCCAACGACGGGGCACAATCTTTTGCGCGGGATGCCTTCGCCGGACTCGCGGCCATTTTGTTGGTGCTCAGCGGCTTAGCGACTGTCTTTATGCCGTGGCTTGTGTGGGCGATGGCCTCGGGGTTTGTCGGCGATGAACGCTTCGACATAACGGTCACTCTGGGGCGCATTGTTTTCATCTATATTCTGTTTATCTCGCTTGCGGCGCTGGTCTCCGGGGTCCTGAACGCAAGTGGACGCTTCGTTGCGGCTGCGGCTGCGCCCGTTTTGCTGAACATCATTCTCATCGCAGCACTGATATTCGCTGAGACCGGCACCTTCACATCAGATTTGGTGTCTGCTTCTGACGGAAAAGGCACGCACGGAACGCTGCTGGCGTTCGGAGTGGTCTTGGCGGGCATTGCGCAGCTCGCCTTTGTTTGGGTCGCCGCACGCCGTAACGGGTTTGATTTGCGGCCTAAAAAGCCAGTGTGGACGCCAGAATTAAAGCGCCTCGCAATCATCGCCGCACCCGCCGCACTGGCCGGGGGCGTTGTTCAGGTCAACCTCATCGTCGGGCGGCAAGTGGCAAGCTTCTTTGACGGAGCCATCGCATGGCTGTCTTACGCCGACCGACTTTACCAACTCCCGTTGGGTGTTGTCGGGATTGCGATCGGGATCGTCCTTCTCCCCGACCTGTCGCGGCGCCTACAAGCGCAGGACACCACGGGCGGCCAGGATGCCTTTAGTCGCGCCACAGAGATGTCGCTTGCCCTCTCGATCCCTGCGGCGGTTGCGTTGTTTGTGATCCCTGTGGTGCTTGTCGAGATCCTTTTTGAACGCGGTGCCTTTGGTCCCGAAGACACCGCCGCAACGGCGCTTGCAACGGCCGTATATGGGCTCGGCCTTCCCGCCTTCGTCATGCAAAAAGTTCTTCAACCGCTTTATTTCGCTCGGGAGGATACGAGACGACCATTCTATTTCGCGATGGTCGCAATGGTCATAAATGCCGTGCTTGCCGTCGGCTTGGCCCCAACAATCGGCTACATCGCGGCCGCTATCGGAACCACAGTCGCGGGCTGGGCTATGTTTGCCCTTTTGTGGTGGAAGAGCCGCGCGATGGGTCAGGCTAGCGCGTTGGATGTCCGCGCGCGCAAACGTATTGGTCGCATCATTATTGCTGCTGCCATCATGGGCATTGGCCTTTGGTGCGCCGAACTGCTGATCACACCCGATCTAATGGTGGGTGTGCTTAAATTCGCGGTTCTCGCGCTGCTGGTGCTCTTTGGCATGGGTCTTTACGCCATCGCCGGCATCGCCTTCGGCGCATTCAGCGGCCGCGATCTTACCGCAGCCTTTCGCCGTCAACGCTGACGAATTCGCGCTAACATCCGGCGCATACCGCCTCGTGCTACGAAAGGGGCAACCAGAAAACCGACTATAAACCCGGCAACTTCAGCAACCCACTCGCTTGAGCTTCCAAAAAACACACCGAAGAATAACTGGATACCAAGCAAAAACCCAATAAGTGTAAAAGCCTGATACTGGTTTTGTCCCGTTTGCCCGTAACTGACCCAAAGAATGAACGTATAGGTTCCAATTAGCCCGTAAACGGCCGGGTATCCGCCGACGAGAGGGCGCGGGTCCCCCGTCAGACCCGCGAAAACCAACGCTCCGAATATGGCCGAGATAAAGAACGTCGCAATAACCGCGACACCTCCTAGGGCTTCACCCACCAGCTTTCCAAGAGCCAGCAGGAACACTATCACAAACAGAACATGTGTGAATCCGAGGTGAATGAACGGATACGAAACGAAGCGAACCAATTCGGGTGTTGTCCACATTTGCCGCTGAACGATGACCTCAAGCAGAGGCGCGAAAAATCCATAGCTTTGGATAGCCTCTACGCGCCAGCCACCCCCGGCGTCCCCGCCGATAAGGCCCCGAGCGCCCGCACTCAGCAAAACCTCGACCGCGAAAATCGCCAGCGCCAACGCCACGACAACCGGAGGAAGGGGGTTTACGACGGGCTGAGAAGGTTGGGAATCATGGCTCATGGGGCATTTGCCTTTCTTGACGGGACTGCCCCCTCTCGGTAAGCCGCGTGGACGCGGAAATCCACCTTTCGAAAGGGTACAATATGACGAATGCGGCATTCACTCCGCGCGTCTTCTCAGGCATCCAGCCTTCGGGAGGCCTGACGCTTGGAAATTACCTTGGCGCTTTGAAACGCTTTGTCGATATGCAGGACGCGGGCAAATACGATTGCGTTTACTGTCTCGTCGATCTCCACGCGATTACTGTTTGGCAAGAACCAGAGAAGCTTCGCGCCAACACCCGCGAGCTTGCAGCCTTTTTCATTGCCTGTGGCATCGACCCGGAGAAATCGATCCTGTTCAACCAAAGTCAGGTCCCGGCCCATTCTCAACTTGCGTGGATCTTTAACACGGTCGCCCGCATGGGCTGGATGGGTCGGATGACCCAGTGGAAGGACAAGGCAGGCAAGAACAGCGAGAACGCATCACTTGGGCTATTCGCCTACCCTGCCCTCATGGCGGCGGACATTCTTCTTTATCACGCGACCCACGTCCCGGTTGGCGAAGACCAGAAACAGCACCTTGAACTTACGCGGGATGTGGCGGCAAAGTTTAACCATGACTATGGTGTAGATTTCTTCCCGATCACAGAACCGGTGATCGAAGGCCCTGCAACACGGGTGATGTCCCTACGCGACGGGACCAAGAAGATGTCCAAATCCGATCCAAGTGACATGAGCCGTATCAACATGAGCGACGACGCAGACAAGATTGCGCAAAAGTTCCGTAAGGCACGGACCGACTCCGAGCCTTTGCCCGGAAACTACGACGAGCTGAAAGAACGTCCCGCGGCGCGAAATCTGGTCGACATATTCGCCGCCCTTTCCGGTCGCACACAAGCCGATATCATGACCGAGGTAGAAGGCATGCAGTGGGGCACGTTTAAGCCTCTGCTCGCCGATCTAGCTGTGGACAAGCTGTCGCCAATTTCCACCGAAATGACGCGACTTTTGTCGGATCCTGCCGAGATCGACCGCATTCTGGGGAAGGGTGCAGACCGTGCCGACTCGATTGCGACCCCCATCCTTGAAAAAACCTATGAGCTTGTCGGAATGGTGTCGTCGCGCGGCTAAGCGCCGCGACGGCTTTACGCAGGTCTGACACCTCGTTAGACCTGCGCAGTCAGATGTGGAGAGTGTGATGGCGAACGATCTTTTCAATTCATTCATGACCGGCCCCGACGAGAACGGGCGCTTTGGTGATTTCGGCGGGCGCTTTGTTTCTGAAACGCTGATGCCGCTGATCCTCGAGTTGGAAGCCCAATACGAGCATGCGAAGACGGACCAGAGTTTCTGGGACGAGATGAATTTCCTGTGGAAGCACTATGTCGGCCGTCCTTCGCCGCTTTACCACGCTGAGCGCCTGACCGAGCATCTTGGCGGCGCGAAAGTCTACATGAAACGCGACGAGCTGAATCACACCGGCGCCCATAAGATCAACAATGTGTTGGGTCAGATCATCCTTGCACGGCGTATGGGAAAGACACGGATCATTGCCGAAACAGGCGCTGGCCAACACGGCGTTGCTACTGCGACCGTTTGCGCGAAATTTGGTTTAAAATGTGTGGTTTATATGGGCGCCCACGATGTCGAACGTCAGGCACCAAACGTCTTCCGCATGAAGCTTCTTGGCGCTGAGGTTGTCCCTGTCACTTCGGGCCGCGGAACTTTGAAAGACGCGATGAACGACGCGCTTCGCGACTGGGTCACAAATGTCCGCGACACGTTCTATTGCATCGGAACAGTCGCCGGGCCGCACCCTTATCCGGCAATGGTCCGCGATTTTCAGGCCATTATTGGTACCGAAACCAAGTCTCAGATGATGGAGGCCGAAGGCCGCCACCCCGATACTCTCATCGCCGCCATCGGTGGTGGTTCCAACGCGATGGGTCTGTTCTTTCCGTTCCTGGATGACAAAGAAGTCTCTATTATTGGCGTCGAAGCAGGTGGCAAGGGCGTTAACGCAAAGATGGAACACTGCGCCTCGCTCACCGGCGGTCGCCCCGGCGTGCTTCACGGAAACCGCACTTACCTCCTTCAGGACGACGATGGGCAAATCCTCGAAGGCTTCAGCATTTCAGCGGGCCTCGACTATCCGGGCATCGGGCCAGAACACTCATGGCTCCACGAGATCGGTCGCGCGCAGTATGTCGCCATCACGGATGTTGAAGCGCTGGAAGCGTTCAAGCTGTGTTGCGAATTGGAAGGTATTATCCCCGCCCTCGAGCCAAGCCACGCGCTTGCCCATGTGATGAAAATCGCCCCGGATTTGCCGAAAGATCATATCATTTGCATGAACATGTGCGGCCGAGGCGACAAGGATATCTTTACCGTGGCAAAAGCGCTTGGCGTCGAGATGAATACGGGCGGATAGTCGGCTTAATCCGTCCGACCGGACAGGTTATTCCTCGAATGCATGCGCCATAAGGACGTCAAGCGGGACAGTATCCAGCGTCTTCGAGTGCGTCGCTTCCAAACGAATAAGCGGCCCAGCGCCTTCTTCGGCGGCCTGTAAGAAACGCGCTGCGCAAAGGCACCACCGATCTCCGGGTTTCAGCCCCGGAAACATGAATTCCGGGCGCGGCGTCGACAGGTCATTTCCGAGGTATTTTGAAAACGCCAGGAATTCGGCGGTCAATACTGCGCACACCGTGTGCTGTCCTGTGTCTTCGTCGCAGGTGTTGCACGCTCCATCGCGAAAATACCCTGTCACCGGATCTGTTGAACAAGACTCCAACGGTTCCCCAAGTATATTCACGGCCGGGTCTTTTTGCATTTTTTCGCTCCCCTGAAGCTGCATTTAGCGCGCCTTAACGCCGGTCCAGTTTACCCAACGTCCATGAAAATCTCCATGTGCAATCTGTCGGGAAGCCCCACCCGGCCACATTTCAAGTTTGACCGCCGCCCCAACGCCGCCCTCCGCTTCCATCGACAATTGGGCGAAAGGCGCCTCATCCGTCGCGCATGATCCGGTTTTCTCAGTCGCCTCGCGCACTTTGGCGCGGGTCTCAGAGGTAAAATACTGCCAAGCCACCGTGTGATAGATACCGCGGCCTGTCTTGGCCGGGGCTTCCAAAACCTCGGCCAACCAATCCCTCGCGTCCCCGCAGTCAATCTTGGGCGGATCCACCCTCGCAATTCCGATTGCTGCACGTGTGTGCGACATGCGGTCGGGCTGGTCCGGCCAGAGGTAGGCCAAAAGCCGAAGCTGATCCGTTGGATCTGTTGGGTCCAGCGGGTTTAGATCAACCGCTCGCCGCGAGACAACGGTCTGAAGCCGCGTCGGCGGAAGCGGTCCACTCCCGTCCGGGTGAAGCCGCACAGTCGCATCTGGATTGCCAATCGCAGCCCCCGGAATCTGTCGATGGAACTGATCGGCATAGAGGTTAAGCCCTCCACTTGCTCCCAACTCGAAAAGATCAAGCGGGCGTCCAAAATGCTCCTCGATAAGCGCAAGCGCAGGAAGGATCACTGCCGCACGCAGAACCTCGTTGGTCTGCGGCGCGCTTTGCAGCGATAAAACTATTCGCTTCGGGAAACGCAAAAGCGTTGGCTCGACCGCTGCCCAAAGCGCTTCGTCTTCACCCTCTTGCGAAGGGTAAACACCCTCAAGAGCAAGTCCTTCAATGCGCCATGCGTGACGTGCGCCTGCCAATCTTAGGGGAACGTTGTCGCTTTGACGTCGCGGATCGCCCAACCAGCCAAGTACATAGTCGCTTACCGCCGAACCGCCGCGCAAACGATCAGCGCAAAGCCCCATGAGTCACGCCATAAATGGAGAATCGAGCTTCGCGCATGCAACAGATTGCGACCGGAACGCACCAGGTATGTCAAAGCTCAACGAAACTTGTCCGCAAGGCGCTGCAAAGGCGACCGTGCATCATTCTCTACAGGCGCATGCACCTGCTCGGGCACACTCTTTTTGGACGCGGCCGAAGGGGACGATCTTGGCGGATTAAGCCTTAAAGCAACGGCATTTAGAAACCGTCCTGTATCACCGTCAGCCAGATATCCAGCACCGTCGCAAACACCGCGAAGCATATCGTCCAGCCAATTCTGATCAGCCTTGGCAAAGTCCTTCAAGACAAATCCTGCAACAGCATCTTTGTGACCCGGATGCCCGACGCCCATGCGAACCCGCTGATACTCGGGAGTGATGTGCTGATGCAGCGACCGCAGCCCGTTGTGCCCAGCATGGCCGCCGCCTTGCTTCACCCGCAACTTCGCCGGAGCAAGATCAATTTCGTCGTGAAATACGGTGATGTCAGCGGGCGTCAGCTTATAAAAGCGCATCGCCTCACCGACGGATTGTCCCGAAAGGTTCATGAAAGTCTCGGGCTTCAAAAGGATAACTTTTTCGCCCCCAAGCTGCCCTTCAGAAACCTGCCCCTGAAACTTTCCACGCCACGGCGCGAAACCGTGCTCCGATGCAATGCGATCAAGCGCCATGAACCCGATGTTATGGCGGTTTTGGGCATATTTTGCGCCGGGATTTCCAAGACCAACAAAGAGCTTCATTGCCGCCAAACTCTATCTGTCCGCTTTCAGCGCCGCAAGCTCAGCGCGAAGCCCGCGCACCTCGCGCAAAATCTCTGCACTTTCAATTTTCATCGATTCGCGCTCGTCATGCGCGATCTCTGCATTCTCAGATTGCATCGCGTCAACGATCACGCCGATGAACAGGTTCAAAACAGCAAACGCAGTCACAATGATAAATGGCACGAACAGCAGCCAAGCCAAGGGGAAAACCTCCATGACGGGGCGAACGATGCCCATGGACCAACTCTCAAGCGTCATGATCTGAAACAACGTATAAGCCGACGCGCCAAGCGTGCCAAACCACTCAGGAAAGGCGCCCCCAAGCAGCTTCGTGGATATCACGCTAAAGACAAAAAAGATCAGACCCAGCAGGGTAACAATGGACCCCATGCCAGGCAGGGCGGTCAGCAATCCAGCGACCACGCGGCGCATTTGCGGCACAGCAGACACAAGACGTAGCACCCGCAAAATACGGAACGCACGCAGCGCCGAAAGCGCCCCAGTCGCAGGAACAAGCGCAACGGCGACAATTATGAAATCGAATATGCGCCAAGGATCTCGCCAGAAACCACGAAAATCGACAGCAAGCCGCAAGAGAATCTCGACGACAAAGATCCCAAGGATTAGCTTGTCGATCCAAAGGATCAAAGACCCAGCCGCTGCCATGATCGCCGGACTGGTTTCAAGCGCCAGAACAATCGCGTTTATGATGATCAAAATCATGATCGTTGGCTCGAAGCGGCGATGGTTCAGTATGCGGGAAAGAGAAGCTTTCACGGTATCCTCAAAGTCATGGGTCTTTTTTGGAAGATGTGGTCTAAACTGTCCGAGGCAAGGGACTATCGGCCAATGCTGCAAAATTCCCATCTTTGGTGAGGACCAAACCCCAACCACCCGCGTATGACAGCAGCGATGTGTTAGACAACACGCTCACGCTGGCTCTGCCAATTGATGGCAGCCGCGATAGCTGCCATGTCCATATTTGCTTCCAGATCGGCGGAAATAAATTCGTTGGCAACAATTGCCTCACCCATTTCCGCATCAAAACCGCACGGGATAAGGCGGATGACATGCACCGCAGCAGACGCGCTTGCAACCCCGTGGGCGTGACGCACTGAAACGTCAGGCCGTCATCAAGGACGGCTGCCACCTGCGCGCGGCAATCCCCGACGGGTTCTCCCTGCCAAACAATACCGGCCCGAGGCGCAAACATATTGTTGTTTGAAACACTGAGCGTATCGGGAACAACCGCCACCACATCGACGACGCGCCACGCCTGAGTGACAATGGTACTGGGTGGATCGTCGTAAGCGACTTCCGAGTTTCCGCCACATCCGGCCAGAAGCATCAGCGCAAGCGCGTCAGCAATAGCGCGCCTGTGTTCCATTCGATCTTTGTGGGCCTTTCCATG
>CAJQNG010000013.1 GCA_905479635.1 uncultured Boseongicola sp.
AGCTGCCTCGATCCAGAAACCACCAAAAAGTCACACACCAAGCCCTGCCCCAAAAGTACCGGCGAAGCAGATCGCCCTGCATTGGAAAGTACCAAATGACCAAAGCGGCCAAGCCAGATAAAGCCAAACATGCAACGCCTATTCCCATTCTGGAATGCACAGCGCAACTGTTGGCCAATAGGCGGAAAATGATCGGTGGCCGCCTTGTTACATGACCCCAAGATACTGTGGCACTGCCATCCCGGAAGCGGACCGGTCCTCGGACTGGCGCTTCATGCCGGACATGATATTCGGACCGAACTTCTGCCGTATCTCGCGATTGATGAGGCGGCGCGCATCAGGGAAGAAGATCCCTACACCGATTACTGGACACTCGCTTGCCCTCATCAGATCCTTCCCCGCCGGTCTCGGTTCGAAGTCGATCTCAACCGTCCACCAGACGAGGCTGTCTGTGTCCGTCCGGGCGATTGTTGGAATTTGGAATTATGGAATGAGCGGCTTCCGGATTCTCTCATAGAGCACTCGCTTGCCGAACATGCAGCGTTCTACAGGATGCTTCACAATGTCCTTTCTGGACTTGAGGAGCAATACGGCAAGTTCGTCGTCTACGACATACACTCCTACAATTACCGCAGGCAAGGGCCGCGCGATCAACCCGCCGATCCTTCGACCAATCCGGAAATCAATATCGGCACTGGCACTATGAATCGCGACTATTGGGCTCCGGTGGTGGATAGATTTATCAGCGATCTGCGCAATTTCGATTTCCTCGGTCGCAATCTCGATGTTCGGGAAAACGTCAATTTCAAAGGGCGCTATCTCGCCCAGTTCGTGCACGAAAACTTTCCCGAAACCGGCTGCGCGATCGCCATTGAAGTCAAGAAATTCTTCATGGACGAATGGACCGGCGTTGCCTTCCCCGAGCAGGTCAACGCAATGCGCGACGCCTTGGCGGCAACGGTTCCAGGCGTAAGTGAGGAAGTTGGGCGCAAATGAGCAAGGTGGACTATATAAAGGCGCTGCTTGATGCGGGCGAGATCGTGGACTGTGCACTACCGGACGGCGGGCGCCTCCACATCGAACGCCCGCAACCTTTCATCTGCGTCTATCGGATGCAGGAGGCGAAAGTGGACCCCGGCACGCAGGACCTCATCGCCGGGCAGCCGTCCTATCTTTTGTTTCCAACTGAACCGGCTGGCTGCAAGGCAGCAACCAGAGCGCTTGTCGCAACCGTCGATGCACTAAGCCAGATGTTCGGTGCCGTGCTGGTTGTGGAGCTTTTCGTGCTTCCCTTGCCAGAGGATTTCGATCCCGAGGAAGGACCGCCTCGCCCCGGCTTCGAGATCCAGGCATCACGGCGTCACGCGCCGGTGAGAACTCTCGAAGCACTCGAAGCGGCGTTTCTTGAGCAGCCATGGCCAGGCGGAGAGCCATCCATTCGGGTCGCTTACAAACAGCACCGCGCTCCAGAAGGCTGTGTGTCACTTCTATCGGCGGGGCTGCGCAAGCGCCAAGATGTAACTGATCTCGCCATCGGCTTTCGCGCGATCCATCGTGACCTCGACGGACAGGTGGTGCTGCCAGTCGTCCTGCGGGAGCTGCGCCGCTCGCTGACGAATTCCTTGCGCCAGGGCTTTTACGCATTCGCACACACCCGTGCCCGTTTTCGCCCTATTCACTATCATGAACTTGGGCAGCAGGAAATCGAACCCCTTGTCTGGGACGTCGATCGAGCGCTTGCGGACGTGGGAGGCAGCTTCGATATCATCCTCGACGCGACGCCGGTAAACAGCAGTGCGGCATGGTCCCGGTTTCGGGCGTCTCGATACGAGAAGACGCCCGAATTTCATTATCGGCCCTTGCGTCACGATCCGGGAACCTTGAAACGGCGGCTCTACGAGGTTCCCCTGGAACAGGTGGACGACCCCGCTCTTCATGCCTTGTTCTCCGATAAGCGGAAGGAGTTGGATAGCCAGATTGATTTGCTCGGCGATCGCGGTACCAAGCGTTTTCTTTATGGAAGCTTGCTTGTCTATGGCGCGCCGGATGACGCTCTGATTGCTCTTGCCCGGCGCATCACGGCAGAGATCGCGCCGCGTGCACAGGAAAGCGGGGGAGGTGATACGCTCGACGCTCTGGCTTTCGTCCAGATCGCGGAGCAGGAATTGGAGCATTACCGGAAGGAATGGCCGAGCCTCGCGGCAAGGGTCGAAGTTCGCGACAACGTGCCCGGCCTGATCGTATCAAATGGGCACTTTCTGGTGGGCAACAAAACGAAAGTCTCGGCAGGCCGCGTGCGCGCGACGATCGCCCACGAGGTCGGAACGCATATTTTGACATATTACAATGGGCTGGCCCAGCCGTTCCAGCAGCTCCACGCCGGCCTGGCGGGCTATGAAGCGACGCAGGAAGGTATCGCCGTTCTCGCCGAATATCTCGTAGGCGGGTTGAGCCGCCCTCGCATGCGCCTGCTGGCCGGCAGGGTTCTGGCAGTGGCGGCGCTCGTCGATGGCGCCGACTTCGTCGAGACGACCCGCATGCTTCACGCCGACTACGGTTTTAGCCAGCGCGGCGCCTATACCATCGCCATGCGGGTTCATCGCAGTGGCGGGCTCACCAAGGACATGGTGTACCTCAAGGGCCTAAAGGATCTTCTGCATCTCCTTGCAAGCTCGGATCTGCCGTTCGAGGATCTGCTGATCGGCAAGTTCGCCTTGAGCCACCTCCCCCTGATCGCCGAGCTGCGATGGCGAAATATCCTGAAAAAGCCTAAGCTGCTGCCGCATTATCTCCGTGATGAGGACGCTCTCAAACGGCTGGAAGGAATTCGCAGGGGGCTTTCCCCGCTTGATCTCATCGAAGGGCACGGGAAATGAAAATCGGATTTGTCGTAAACAAAGTCACCACGGAGAGAACCAATTACTCCACGACGCATATGGCGCTCACTGCGCACATGCGTGGACATCAGGTCTATTACATAGAGGTGGCGGATTTCACACTCGGATCAGACGAGATGGTCCATGCGTATGCGCACAAGCCACCGGCACGCAAATTCCGAACGGCGAGCACTTTCTTCAAGGCTATGCAGTCGCAGGAAGCTCTCCGGGAGCGAATATCGGTGGAGATGCTCGATGTCTTGATGCTGCGCAACGATCCTGCCCGCGTTGAACCTCACCAATCTTGGGCGCGCACGGCAGCCATGAATTTCGGCCGGCTTGCCCTACGTCATGGTGTCATCGTTCTAAATGACCCGGATGGCCTTAGCCATGCTTCCAACAAGATGTATCTTGAACAATTTCCTATGTCAGTGCGGCCTCGTTCGACGATCACACGCTCCGCCGACGACATCAAAGCCTTCATCCGCGCAGAAGGCGGTCGGATCATCCTCAAGCCCTTAGCAGGCTCGGGCGGACATAATGTTTTCTTGATCAGCAAGGACGAACCGAACGTCAACCAAATCATCGAGGCAGTTCTCAACGATGGGTATGCGCTTGCGCAGGAATACCTGCCGGCGGCCAGCAAGGGTGATGTCCGTCTTTTCCTGATGAATGGCCGCATAATGGAGCATGACGGCAAGATCGCCGCCATTCATCGCCAGGGATCAACAGGGGAAATCCGCAGCAACCTGACGGTCGGCGGGAGGGTCGCCAAAGTTGAACTGACCGACGCCATGCGCGAGATCGCCCAGGTCGTCCGGCCCCGACTGGTGCAGGACGGCATGTTCCTTGTCGGGCTCGACGTGGTCAAAGACAAACTGATGGAAATCAACGTCTTCAGTCCCGGTGGGCTTGTCGGTGCAGGACGGCTCAACACGATCAGTTTCGTAGATATGATCATCGATGCACTGGAACTGAAAGTGGCGCATCTGGGCCATGATGCACGGCGCTATACCAATGCTGAAATAGCAACCTTGTGACGACGGGTGGTTCCCGGCTGCGAGTCCCTTGCCGTCCAGTGTCGTACAGACCTGGCCGGTCAGGTTCGCGAGCAACGGCATATTTGCAAGATCAGCAGCATCCTGAAATTAAACTTTTTTTACAGCCTTAGCGCCTCAGTTAAGCCAAACCATGAAATTGCTTTGGCTTATGCGGCTAGATTGTGTCTGACGTCAGCGCCTGCGGGACAGAATTACTGAGCGGCAACTTCGTCCAGAGGCTGTGTGAAACCTCAGGATTCTTCATGATTTCGCGCCGCTCGTTTTCGGGAGCTGCTAAATTGATGGTTCAGCTCGACCATAGCGCGCGCGAATCTGGCAATTTTTGGCATTTGTAAAAGCTCTCGATAGTTTTCACACAGCCTCTCCACTCTGTTCAGCGGAGGTCCATTTTGAGCCGAGAATGACGAGTTTCAGCAACGCGGCGATGGCAGGTAGCGGCTATTGGGTTTGGAAAGTTGAAGTTGTTAAGGACCCCTTAGTCGGGTTAGCAGGAGGCTAACGTCGGGCTGATCCTGCGCTCGTGATTTAGAAAGCCCACACATCCAATGTCTGATCCGTCCATGAAACTGGTATTGGTGACACCTGAGATTCCGTACAATACCGGTGCTATCGGGCGGACTTGTGTGGCGCTAGAACTGGAACTGATCCTCATTAAGCCTTACGGGTTTTCGATCGACGAAAAGGCGGTGCGGCGGGCCGGAATGGATTACTGGAAGCATGTTCAGCTCAGCCAGTATGACAGCTGGCAAAGCTTTTTGGATGATAGAAAGCCAATGCGCGAAAGCCTATATTTCTTCGAAGAACATGGAGCGCAGAGCGTTTATACTCCTGACTATCAGCCGGATGCTTATTTGGTTTTCGGGTGTGAATCCAAAGGCCTGCCAGTTGCGATATTGGATGGCATGGAGGATAGAATATTCAATTTGCCGATGAGCAGTCCACTTGTGCGATCACTCAACTTGGCAAACGTTGCCACAGCAGTTGTGTATCAAGCGATGCGCACTCAGCTGGGCGGTTAGCCACCACCTGTGTCACAACCGCAAATGTGTGTCCTGTTTCCATACAGCCTCTCCGTATAGCTAGCCTTGATGATCAGCGCAGCTCGGGTCCGCCTCGAGCCCAAAGCAGCCACGCGTGCGCTACCGAATAAGCCAGTAGCGGCAACACCTCCAAACCCTAGCCAATTACAAGCATTGGCCGCGATGCCACGCTCATTTAGCGACGTCTTCGACGTTTTTTCGGAGTGAGAGATGTACTTAGACGTCCATCATCACCGCAAGGCCAGTAATCTTAGAGGACGTTTTAGGAAGCGCAAAAGGGGCTGCGTTTTTTGGTAACGCGCGCAGATTGGTCACCACCCTGCTCTCCTCAATCTGGCTTACTCTGACAGCAGCGGATTAATAGCCTCATACTTGTCCGATCTTGAATCCGCGCGACAAATGACTGCGCATAGCAAAGAGCAGCACGGCACCCGGCACCATTGAAGCGACGGTGACGGCCATCACCAAGCCAATGTCGGTTTGGAAACCGAATAGAGCATTGATAGCCATACTGATTGGTTTGCCGTTTGTAGTTGTAAGAATTCGTGCAAAGACCACTTCAACCCAGGAAAACATGAAACAAAAGAATGCAGTCACGGCGATTCCAGGCGCAATTTGGGGCAACAGGAACTGCCAGATAAAGCGCGGGTGAGTGTATCCGTCTAAAAATGCGGTCTCGTCCATTTCTTTGGGGATGGCCGAGATGAAGCCCTGCAGAATCCAAATCGAGATGGGCAAGTTGAACAGGCAATGGGCCAACGCGATCCCAAAGACCGAATTCACAATCCCCAAGGACGAAAATAGCTGAAAGATCGGGAGGGTTAACACCACCGGCGGCGTGATCCGAAAGGCGATAAAGGCCAGAAACAGGTGTTTATCGCCTAAAAATGACATGCGCGAAAACGCATAGGCGGCCGGAATTGCCACGGGCACTGTGATGCAGATGTTGATCAGGACGTAGGCAATCGAATTGCCAAAGGCGGCGCGCAACTTCGGGTCGATTAGGATTTCTGAATAGTTCCGTACCGTAAGGCTGCCGACATCGGCATCCGGGTGCGACAGAGTTGCCACAAAACTGATCAGCGTCATCTGGATCAGCGGCAGGCTGACGAAAACCATAAAGGCCAGCAACCAGACGATCTTGAGCGTGGCTAGATATCTGAACATCCGGTTCATGGCGCTTGCCCGCCATCCAGCTTGCCTTGGGCCTTGGTAAATGTCCAAGCCACGGTCAGCACGATTAGGAAATAGAGTACAGATCGCGCAGCAGAGGGGCCATAATTAAAAGCTTTAATCTCTTCGCCCAAATCCACGGCAAGAAACATCGTCGCGCCCCCGGGGCCGCCTGCGTTGATTGGAAAAGCTTCGGTGTAGATCATGAAAGAATCCATGAACCTCAGCAGGATGGCCATTAATAGGACGTGATACAATTTTGGCAGTTGGATGAACAGAAACACCTGCCAAGGCCCCGCTCCGTCGATCGCAGCGGCCTGATAGTAGGAGGCCGGAATGGTTGTCAGGGCGCTATAGCACAAGATCACAACCAGGCTTGTCCAGTGCCAGACATCCATCGCGATTATTACTGCCCAGGTATGTGGCACGGATAATTTCCAGTCGGGTGGCCAGCCGGTCATCGGGAACAGGCGCCCCAGAATACCGGTCTCTGGGTTCAGCAAGCTGAGCCAAAGCGATGGAATCATGTTCCAGGGCACCAAGAGCGGCAGGGCCACAACCGCAAGGGCGATGCCAACCCAAAATTGGCGCCTGGGGATACACAGCGCAACTGCAATCCCGAGGGGGATTTGGATAGTCAGGATCAGAGCAGAGAACAGCGCGCTGCGGCCAAAGCTGGCCCAGAAACGGTCGGAGCCAATAACCTCATTGTACCATTCAGACCCGACCCAGAATCGAGCATCAAGAATAAAGATTTCAAAAAACGAATAGTTGATGACTGTGATCAGGGGAATTAGCCCGACGAGGCCAAGAACCAGCACAGCAGGCAGGACGAATATCCAGCCGGCGTTGTTGCTGTCCTTCATTTCATGTTTCCCACGTCTGGTGTCCTCAAGTGGACTAGGCCATCACCACTTCAGTTCCCCAGCTTTCGCAATTGGCCATCAAATCTTTGGACAGGGTGGCGTCGGTAAATAGAAAATCGGCATCGCCAAGTGAGCAGATCTTCAATGGGGCTGTGCGTTGAAATTTGAGGTAGTCGGCCAGAACCATGATCTTGCGCGATCTTTTAATTGCTGTGCTGCTGACCATGACTTCTTGCCCATCGAAATCAAGCAGGTCGCCGTCGGAATCGATGGCTGAACAGCCCAAGACAGAGAAGTCGAATTTAAATTGTTTCACCATCTCTACGGTCATCCCACCCACGATTCCGCCGTCTGCGCGACGCAAAATACCGCCCGCCAAAATGATCTCGCAGCTATGATTGGCTGACAGAATATTCGCGATGTTCAGGTTGTTTGTTACGACCAGCAGATTTTCATGATCCAGCAATTGTCGCGCAACGGCTTCAGTGGTTGTGCCGATGTTCATGAATACCGATGCGCCTTGTGGGATGGCGTGGGCGCATTTGACGGCAATGGCTTTCTTACCCGCCTCGTTCAGGCGGCGGCGTTCTTCGTAGATGATGTTCACGACGCCAGATGGGATCACAGCGCCCCCGTGGACCCGTTCAAGCCGTCCGCTGTCGGCGAGATCGGACAAGTCGCGTCGGATTGTTTGAACTGTGACGTCGTATTGCGCGGCCAAGCTGTCTACCGTGACCTTGCCCTCTTCGCGGGCGAGTTCGAGTATCTCTTTCTGCCTGAAATTCGAGACCATCGTTCCCTCCTTGGCGTCACGCAGCTAGCCGCCAAATGGCGCTGTCCTGCCGTTTCAACCGAACCCATAACAATTAGCAGTCTAGCCCTCGCGTCAAGGGCTCGAACTGACCGGCATCCGAACAAACCGCCAATAAGTGAATATTTCGGGCAGAAAAACCTTTAAATTACAGCGGGCTTTGCAAAAAGGAAAATAAACGAACATTCGTTATTGCGTTTAGTTGCGATTGCGTGTTGGGTGTTTCCACGTTGCACGCTGGGAGGCCGCCACGTAAAATGAATGCGGGGAGGCTTCATTGGATCAGCACGAAAATCAAGACGTGACCGACCTTTTTGTCATTGGCGGGGGCATCAATGGATGCGGCATTGCACGCGACGCAGCTGGTCGCGGTCTACGCGTAGAGCTTGCTGAAATGAACGATCTGGCCTCTGCAACCTCGTCTGCCTCAACCAAATTGTTCCACGGTGGTTTGCGTTATCTGGAATACTGGGAGGTTCGCCTTGTGCGTGAAGCCTTGATCGAACGCGAGACGTTATTGCGTGCGATGCCACACATCTCTTGGCCGATGCGTTTTGTGCTGCCCTACCACAAAGACATGCGGTTTGAGGGCTATACACCAACATCCAAAGTGCTGAGAGTTCTGATGCCTTGGATGAAGGGCCGCCGCCCTTCTTGGCTCATTCGGTTCGGGCTGTTTCTCTATGATAATCTGGGTGGCCGCAAAATCCTCATGGGTACGACCTCGCTCAAGCTGGCTGGCTCTCCGGAGGGAGCGCCGCTGCAGGAGCGGTTTGAAAAAGCCTATGAATATTCGGATTGTTGGATTGAAGACAGTCGGCTGGTCGTTCTGAACGCCCGCGACGCCCAAGCCCGCGGCGCACAGATCAACGTCCGCACCAAGGTCATTTCGGCCGAGCAGGTTGATGGTATGTGGCGCATCACGCTGGAACCAAATGACGGCGGTGACCAGCGTGTTGTTCTCGCCCGGATGTTGGTCAATGCGGGCGGCCCATGGGTTGAGGATGTCATCCGAAACACCGTGCGGATCAATTCAACCGAGGGAGTCCGGCTGGTGCGCGGCAGCCATATCGTAGTGCCAAAACTTTATGACCACGACAAATGCTATTTCTTCCAAGGTGAAGACGGGCGAATTATCTTTGCGATCCCCTATGAGACCGATTTTACGTTGATTGGCACCACCGATGCCGAGCATGAAGATGTCTCCGAAAAGCCTGTTTGCACGCCTGAAGAGCAGCTTTATCTTGTCAATTTCGCGTCCAACTACTTCAAGAAGCCGGTCAAGACTGATGACATCGTCTGGACCTACTCTGGTGTCCGTCCACTTTACGATGACGGCGCAACCTCAGCTACGGCTGCGACCCGCGACTATGTGTTGAAGGTGAACGAGGCTGCTGGCGCGCCAATGTTGAACGTCTTTGGCGGCAAGATCACAACGTATCGCAGACTTGCGGAAAGTGCGCTTGAGAAGATCGTGCCGTTTTTCACGCAGGCTAGCAAACCTTGGACGGCTGGCGTCGCCCTCCCGGGGGGCGATTTCCCGGTTGACGGCGTCGCAGCGCTGACAGATCGCTTGAGGGCGCAGTATTCATTCCTGACGGATCGCTGGGCGACACGTCTTGTGAAGGCTTACGGTACGGATACGTTTGATGTACTAGGGAACGCGCAATCTGAGGCGGACCTTGGGCGAAATTTCGGGGCAGATCTGACGGAAGTGGAAGCCAAATGGCTGATCCACAAGGAATTTGCTCGCTGCGCCGAAGACATAGTCTGGCGCAGATCCAAGCTTGGCCTTCGGCTGACAACTGACGAAATCAAAGTGTTGGATGCGTGGGTTGTTAAAAACGCCGCGACGGCTTCACAGCAAAACGCAGCGTAGGGGAGAGCCATGTCACTTGTACTTGAAGGTGTGTCCAAGGTCGTGAACGGCCAGACACATATCTACCCAACCGATTTGACACTGCAGAGTGGCACGATGAACGTGCTGCTCGGGCCAACCTCTTCGGGCAAAACGTCTCTTATGCGCCTAATGGCCGGTCTTGATGCGCCCAACACCGGCAAGATTGTCTGGGACGGCAAGGACGTCACTGGGATGCGGGTTCAGGATCGTGGCGTTGCTATGGTTTACCAGCAGTTCATCAACTATCCGTCAATGACGGTGTATGAAAACATCGCAAGTCCAATGCGGTTGTTGAAGCAATCGGCAGACCAGATCGACGCAGCCGTCAAGAAGGCTGCCGACCTGATGAAACTCTCGCCGTTTCTTGATCGCAAGCCGCTAGAACTGTCGGGTGGGCAACAGCAACGCTGTGCGCTGGCCCGCGCCTTGGTAAAAGATGCAGGCCTTGTACTGTTAGACGAACCATTGGCGAATCTTGACTATAAGTTGCGCGAAGAACTGCGCGCGGAAATCCCAAAGATTTTCGAAGAAGCGGGATCGATCTTTGTCTACGCAACCACTGAGCCAGAAGAGGCGTTGCTGCTTGGCGGCAATACCGCGGCGATGTGGGAAGGCAAGATCACCCAATTTGATCTCACGCCCATCGTTTATCGACAGCCGGTCAACGCGACAACGGCGCGGGTCTTTTCTGACCCTCCGATGAATTTTCTGAATATCCGCAAATCAGGCGACAGCCTGTTGTTCGGGGACGGACAGGCAGCAACAACTTCGGGGGCTTTTACGGGCCTCCCTGACCGCAGCTATCTTGCCGGGTTCCGGCCAAACCACTTGAAGTTGGAAAAACCGGGGACAAGCGCCCTGGAATTCAGCGCCAAGTTGCAGGTGACGGAAATTACAGGTTCTGAGACCTTTGTCCATTTGGATCACCACGGGGACAGATGGGTGGGTCTGATCCACGGGGTTAAGAATCTGAAGATTGGCGCGACATTAGACATCTATCTGGACCCGGCCCATGTTTATATTTTTGCAGAAGACGGCACCTCGGTCGCCCCTGCATCTTATGCAACCGCAGCCTGAGGGACAAAATAATGGCAAAAATTACCCTCGATAATCTAGCGCATTCTTATCTGCCAAACCCCAAAAGCGAAGACGATTATGCTTTGAAGGAGTTGAACCACGATTGGGCGGATGGCGAAGCCTATGCGCTGCTTGGGGCGTCCGGCTGTGGCAAGTCCACGCTCCTGAACATCATTTCCGGCCTGCTGCATCCCAGTCAGGGACGTATCTTGTTCAATGACCGGGATGTGACCATGGCACCGACCACCCAGCGCAATATCGCACAGGTATTCCAGTTTCCGGTCGTCTACGACACCATGACTGTTCGCGACAACCTGGCATTTCCGCTCCGCAATCGGGGAGCAGATGCGGCCTATGTTCGTGACCGGGTGCAGCAGATTGCGGCAATGATTGGGATGGAGGCCTCACTCGACCGCAAAGCGCGTGGCCTGACCGCAGACGTCAAACAGAAGATTTCATTGGGTCGCGGTATGGTCCGTGAAGACGTGAATGCGCTGCTGTTTGATGAGCCCCTGACCGTGATTGATCCGCACATGAAGTGGGAATTGCGCACTCAATTGAAGTCGTTGCACCACGAATTTGGTCATACGATGATCTATGTGACCCACGACCAAACCGAAGCGCTGACATTTGCAGATAAAGTCGTCGTAATGTTCGACGGCCGCGTCGTGCAGATGGGCACGCCACAAGAGCTGTTTGAGACGCCTGAACATACTTTTGTCGGCTACTTTATTGGCTCGCCCGGCATGAACGTGTTGGACGCTAAGGTGACTGGCGACACGGCGGTTCTTGCGGGCACCCAGATTTCGCTGGGCAAGGGTTTTGGGACCCCGACAGGCAAGACCGAACTGGGCGTGCGGCCGGAATTCACCTCGCTTCAAGCCGGTAATGAAGGCCTGCCCGTCACGATTAAACGGGTTGAGGACGTGGGCCGCCATAAGATCGTACGCGCCGACTTCCATGGCACCGAAATCAATATCATTGCCGAAGAGGGCGTGAATATTTCGCCAGATATGAACCGCGTTGTTTTCGACACTGCAGGTATCAATATCTACGAGGACAGCTGGCGTGTCGCGCCACTGGTGGCCTGATATGATGACTGACCGCAACCATCCTTTGCAAGGAACGCGCCATGAATAAGACAGTTAATCAAAAGGCCTGGTTTCTAATTCTGCCCGTTCTTTTGCTCGTCGCATTTTCTGCGGTTATTCCGTTGATGACGGTTGTGAATTACTCGGTGCAGGACACTTTCGGTAACAACCAGTTTTTCTGGGCGGGCCTCGAATGGTTCAAGGAAATGTTGGCCTCGGAGCGGATGTGGAATGCGTTGGGTCGCCAGATAGCTTTTTCTTCGATTATTCTTGCTATCGAAATTCCGCTTGGTGTCTTTGTCGCGCTGAACATGCCGAAAAAGGGGTTCTGGGCCTCGCTTTGCCTTGTGTTGATGTCCTTGCCACTGCTTATTCCTTGGAATGTTGTTGGCACTATTTGGCAGATTTTCGCGCGCGTCGATATTGGCTTGCTTGGCTATACGCTGGCTGCGATAGGGATTGATTATAACTACACCCAAGATTTTTACGCCGCTTGGGCCACGGTCATTGTAATGGACGTCTGGCACTGGACCTCGCTGGTTGCTCTGCTGGCCTATGCGGGTTTGCAGTCGATCCCAGACGCCTATTATCAAGCCGCCAAAATCGATCAGGCCAGCCGTTGGAAAGTGTTCCGCTTTATCGAACTGCCAAAGATTATGGGTGTTCTGATGATAGCTATATTGCTGCGCTTTATGGACAGTTTTATGATCTACACGGAGCCATTTGTAGTCACAGGTGGAGGGCCCGGCAACTCGACGACCTTCTTGTCGATTGATCTGGTCAAGATGGCGCTGGGACAATTCGATCTGGGTCCGGCCGCTGCCTTCTCGATAATGTATTACCTCGTGATCCTGGTCGTGTCCTACGTATTTTACACCGTCATGACGAATCTCGACAAAAGGGATGGCTACTGATGTCTGATCTTACACAGCCTACCTCGGCACAAGGTTTCGCCTTGCCCAAGATCAAGGGCAAGGCCATCGTCATGGGCCTTTACCTGTTGTTTCTATTGCTGCCTATCTACTGGCTGCTGATGATGAGCTTGAAGACCAACACTGAAATCCTCAACACCTTCACCCTATGGCCACGCGACCTGACTTTTGATAACTATATCACGATCCTGACAGATGCATCTTGGTACACAGGTTATCTCAATTCGATGATCTATGTTGTGATGAACATGGTGATCTCGCTGGTTGTTGCGCTGCCCGCTGCTTATGCGTTTAGCCGCTACACATTTCTCGGCGACAAGCATTTGTTCTTCTGGCTTTTGACCAACAGGATGGCACCCCCTGCGGTATTTGCGCTGCCGTTTTTTCAACTTTATAGCTCGATCGGGTTGTTCGACACACATATCGCTGTTGCATTGGCGCACTGCCTTTTCAACGTGCCGTTGGCCGTGTGGATCCTTGAAGGATTCATGCGCGGTGTCCCAAAAGAAATTGACGAGACGGCCTATATCGACGGTTATTCATTCCCACGCTTCTTTGTAAAGATTTTCACTCCGCTTGTGGCTTCTGGCATCGGTGTAACAGCGTTCTTCCTGTTCATGTTCAGCTGGGTTGAACTGCTTCTCAGTCGGACGCTGACCAGCGTGGAGGCCAAGCCGATAGCCGCCACGATGACCCGGACAATTGGTGCTTCTGGGATTGACTGGGGTGTGCTTGCAGCGGCCGGGGTTCTTACGATCGTGCCGGGTGCTTTGGTTATCTATTTTGTCCGCAATTATATCGCCAAGGGCTTTGCCCTGGGCCGCGTTTAAGAGAGGAGAAGAACAATGGAATGGATGGCATGGACTTGGCCGACCGCCGCTTTCTTCAGTGTTATAGCGATCACGCTGATCACCTTTACGATCCTGGCGATCAAATACCCGGAGACGCCGCGTGTCGGCATCCTTCGGATAGAAACGACCCGTGGTGACAGACTTTTCATCACGCTACTAGGCTCTGCCTTTCTTAATCTGGCTTGGCTTGGACTACTCAGTGCCCCCCAATGGGGTGCGCTGATCGTGTGTTTTGTCTACGCCATAGCGGTTTTCCGCTGGGTTTAGACGAAAGAGGAATTCGGCGCGCAAGAGCCGGATTGCTTTCACCGTTCTTATTTAGGGAGGAACAATAATGAACTTGCGACTTAAAGGAACCACTGCGTTAGGCCTTGCTGCGTGCATGCTTGCCGCACCTGCGTTCGCAGATATGAATGCCGCGAAGGCGTTTCTAGATAGCGAAATTGGGGATCTTTCGACACTGTCGCGCGCCGACCAGGAAGCTGAACTTCAGTTTTTTGTCGACGCTGCTGCACCATATGTGGGCATGTCGATCAACGTAGCGTCTGAGACGATCGATACTCACTCGTATGAGTCCACAGTTTTGGCACCAGCGTTTGAAGCCATCACCGGCATCAAGGTCACGCATGATCTGATAGGCGAAGGCGATGTCGTTGAAAAACTGCAAACACAAATGCAGTCGGGTGAAAACATCTATGACGCCTATGTCAACGACTCCGATCTGATCGGTACACACTGGCGCTATAAACAGGCTCGTAGCCTGACAGATTGGATGGCCGGTGAAGGCGCCGGCGTCACCAACCCGAACCTTGACCTGGAAGATTTTATTGGTCTTTCGTTTACAACCAGCCCCGATGGTGAGCTTTACCAACTACCTGACCAGCAGTTCGCGAACCTGTATTGGTTCAGGGCTGACTGGTTCGACGACGAACAGAACAAAACCGACTTTAAAACAAAGTACGGCTATGATCTGGGCGTTCCAGTCAACTGGACAGCATACGAAGACATCGCTGAATTCTTCACAGGCCGTGATCTGTCACGTCTTGGCGTCGAAGGCGAAGTGTTTGGCAACATGGACTACGGCAAGAAAGACCCATCCTTGGGTTGGCGCTACACCGATGCGTGGCTGTCCATGGCCGGTGCTGGTGACGTAGGCGAGCCAAACGGCCTGCCAGTTGACGAATGGGGTATCCGCGTCAATGAAAAATCTCAGCCAGTTGGGTCTTGTGTCGCGCGTGGTGGTGCCACGAACGGCCCAGCAGCAGTTTATGCTGTAACCAAAGCAATCGAATGGCTGCAAAAATACTCGCCGCCTGCCGCTGCCGGTATGACATTCTCTGAAGCAGGTGCAATTCCTGCGCAAGGGAATGTCGCACAACAGATGTTCTGGTACACGGCCTTTACCGCCGCGTCTGTATTGCCCGATCTGCCTGTGATGAACGAAGATGGCACGCCAAAATGGCGTATGGCACCTTCGCCACACGGTGCTTATTGGACGGAAGGCACAAAAATCGGCTATCAGGATGTTGGTTCTTGGACCCTGATGAAATCCACACCAGTGGATCGTGCACAAGCTGCGTGGCTTTATGCGCAGTTCGTGACATCCAAAACAGTGGATGTGAAGAAAAGCCATGTTGGCCTGACATTCATTCGTGAATCATCGATCCAGCACGAAAGCTTCACAGAGCGTGCATCAAAACTGGGTGGCTTGATCGAATTCTATCGCTCTCCGGCTCGGGTTCAGTGGTCACCGACAGGTACCAACGTTCCTGATTATCCAAAGCTGGCTCAACTGTGGTGGCAGAATATCGGCGACGCAATGTCTGGTGCCAAGACTCCGCAAGAAGCACTCGATGCGCTTTGCGCTGATCAGGAAAAAGTCATGATCCGTTTGGAGCGTGCTGGTGTTCAAGGCGACATCGGTCCGGTCATGAACGAAGAAAGTGATCCATCTTTCTGGTTGGACCAACCAGGTTCGCCAAAAGCGAAATTGGCCAACGAAGACGAAACTCCAGTTACGATCGCTTATGATGAGCTGATCAAATCCTGGCAGTAAGTCACATATCTGGGGCCAGCTTTCTGGCCCCAGATACACCGATCATCACAACACTCTTGAAAACTGGCTGGACGTTGTCGGTCTGAGTTACGTACGCGGCGGCTTCTCGTGGGGGCCGCTTTTTTTGTAGCCCAGCGAAACCAAGGAGATGGAGATGACCTTTATCATTGCAATTGATCAGGGCACAACTTCGACCCGTGCAATCGTGTTTGATGCGACGATGAATTCCGTTGCAAGCGCACAGGAGGAGTTTACTCAGCATTTTCCCCAATCCGGTTGGGTTGAACATGCCCCTATGGATCTTTGGAGCACGACCAAGCGGACGTTCCACAAAGCCATGAACCGTGCCGGAATTACCTCCTCTCAGATTTCTGGGATAGGAATTACCAATCAGCGCGAAACTGTCGTTGTGTGGGACCGTGAAACCGGTCAGCCAATTCATAATGCGATCGTCTGGCAAGATAGACGCACAGCCAATCAGTGTCGCATTTTGCGTGACGCTGGCCACGAAGTTATGATCACCGAGCGCACGGGCCTTTTGGTTGATCCCTATTTTTCAAGTACAAAGCTTAAGTGGATTCTGGATCATGTTGACGGCGCGCGTGCGCGCGCCATCAAAGGCGAGCTACTGTTTGGCACAATCGATAGTTTTCTGATCTGGAAACTGACGGGCGGGGCCGTTCATGCGACGGATGCGACAAATGCCGCGCGAACAATGCTGTACGATATACATAAAGGACGCTGGAGCAAAACAATCTGCGACCTGTTAGATATTCCGATGAAGATGTTGCCTGAGGTCAAGGACTGCGCCGCTGACTTCGGCCAGACGCATGCTGACCTCTTTGGTCATAAAATTCCGATTTGCGGCGTGGCAGGAGATCAACAGGCCGCTGCTGTGGGGCAAGCTTGCTTTGAACCGGGCATGATGAAATCGACTTATGGAACAGGCTGCTTTGCACTTTTGAATACTGGCGAGACACCCGTTGTGTCGCAAAATCGGTTGCTAACTACGATTGCCTATCAGTTGGATGGAAAGCCAACTTATGCGCTGGAAGGGTCGATATTTATGGCTGGTGCCGTCGTGCAATGGCTGCGTGATGGTTTGCAGATGATTGAAGAGGCGTCTGAGACGCAAGCACTGGCCGAACAAGCCGACCCGCATCAAAACGTAGTTCTTGTACCCGCCTTTGTGGGGCTGGGCGCACCTTATTGGAATGCAGAATGTCGCGGTTCCGTTTTTGGCCTAACGCGCGGGACTGGCCCTGCCGAAATGGCCAAGGCCGCACTCGAAAGTGTGGGCTATCAGACACGGGACTTGCTGGAGGCGATGTCGGCTGATTGGCAGGTGACTGGTGTGCAGCCGACCCTGCGAGTTGATGGTGGTATGTCGGCCAGCGACTGGGCAATGCAATTTCTATCTGACATTATTGCGGCCCCTGTGGACCGCCCCAAAATTCGCGAAACCACGGCCCTTGGTGTGGCTTGGCTCGCCGGTATGCACGCGGGAGTCTATCCAGATAAGCAAGAATTTGCAGACTCTTGGACCAAGGAAATACAATTTCGACCGACAATGGACGACGTGCAGCGCAATGCAAAATACGCGTCTTGGAAAAGGGCCGTTCAGGCCACTCTCACCTTCTAGGGGCTCGCCATGACCGAAACAACGCTACGACGCCATTTGACCCAAAGCACGCCGGACCCCAACCTAATCTTTCTGCTTGAGGATATCGCTAGCGCATGTCGCGCCATTGCCAACCTTGTCCGTAACGGCGCGTTTGAGGGCAATCTTGGCTCTGCCGATGTGATGAATATTCAAGGCGAGACGCAGAAGACCCTCGATATTCTGGCGAATGATGAATTTGAGCGGATTTGCTCCAACTCCCCTCGCCTAGCGGCCCTTGTGTCCGAAGAAGTCGAAGCGGTCACTTGGCTGAAGGAGCCAAAGGCTGGGGACTATTTGCTGTATTTTGATCCGTTGGATGGATCGTCAAATCTAGATGTGAACCTGTCGGTCGGGTCGATTTTTGCGATCATGCAGGTACAAACCGATGGCGACCGCAACGTCCTCCATGAGGGCCGCAGGCAGGTCTGTGCCGGCTATGCGCTTTATGGTCCGTCGACGATGTTTGTGCTGACCGACGGAGCCGAGGTCACAGGGTTCACCTGCCACAATGGCACGGGCGATTTCCGGTTGACCCACCCCAATATGAAAGTCCCAAGCGAAACATCCGAATTCGCAATCAACACGTCGCGCTATCGGTATTGGGATACGCCGATCCGCCGCTATGTTGATGAATGCGTTGCGGGGAAAGAGGGTGTGCGCCAGCGGCCTTTTAACATGCGCTGGACCGCCTCAATGGTGGCCGAAATCCACCGCATCCTTACACGTGGCGGTGTCTTTTTATATCCCGCTGACAGCAAAAACCGCTCGGCTGGTGGCAAATTGAGATTGATGTATGAAGCCAACCCAATGGCGATGATTATCCAGCAAGCCGGTGGTGTAGCCTCGACTGGGTATGGCCCAATCATGGACATCGAGCCAAAAGGACCGCATCAGCGCGTCCCCGTCATTTTGGGCTCACGCGCGGAGGTGGAACGGCTCATCGAGTACCACAAGACATAAAGGTCTACTGAACATCAGGAATACCTTTATGGGATCCGCGCGAGCTTTTGGCACTAGGAGTTGACGTCATGTCCGCAGTTTGCTGAGACTGGCTTGAGCGTTTCGGAGCTGCCGGAGTGACAGGCAAGAATGATTCAATCTCGTTGCCGGAAATCGCCAAATTCTACGAATTCGCCAATCCTTCGTTAGCGTCATGAGGTACTAAAGTTGTTTTCATTCATTAGTCCGAAAGCGATCCAATTTGGGCGGGGGCAAAGCCAACAAACAGCGGCGTTGGCGAAGACTTTCGGCGAAGCCGCTTTGTTGGTTTATGGGGCAACGGCCACACGGGCAGAATGGCTGGTTAGATCGTGCGACGATGCGGGGCTGGTGACAAAAGAGGTGAGTTGTCAAAACGAGCCAAGCTTGCCCAATATTGAATTGGCCTTGGGCCAGCTTGAGGGTTTTCATCCAGATGTTGTGATTGCATTGGGTGGCGGCTCCGTAATCGATTTTGCCAAGACTCTGGCAGCACTTATTCCGTGTTCAGGGCCTCCCTTGGACTACCTCGAGGTCGTCGGTGCGGGTCGGCTCTTAGAGCATCCGCCAATCCCGATGATTGCCTTACCGACAACAGCTGGGACGGGCTCAGAGGTGACCAAGAACGCTGTTATTTCGGTTCCGGAACATAGCATCAAAGTCAGTTTGCGCGATCCGCGCATGATCCCGGATATCGCCATCATTGACGCAAACCTTATGCAGGGCGCACCCAAGCGTGTTGCCCTAGCGGCGGGGCTAGATGCGGTCACTCAAGTAATCGAACCCTATCTTTCAGTCAAAGCCAACCCAATGACGGACGCCATTTGCTATGCCGCTATTCCAAAAGGCTTGAAAGCTCTGAAGGATTTAGTGGAGCAAGACACGGCTGACGCGTGGGATACTATGGCATGGGTCAGCACATGCGGTGGATTGGCTTTGGCGAATGCAGGGCTTGGCGCAGTACATGGTTTTGCAGGTGTGATTGGCGGCAGGACGAATGCGCCTCATGGGGAAATCTGTGGCGCACTCCTGCCCGCTGTTCTGGAATCACATCTGCGAAAAGCGGAAGAACAGACGGAAGTATATGCGCGGCTGCAGTGGGTACTTTGTCAGATTAACACACACTTTGCTCTGAGTGACGGCAGTAACGGCATATCTGAGCTGCGCCGCTGGTCCAAGAAAATGGGCCTTCGCGGGTTAGAGGATATGGGGTTATCTTTGCCAGACTATTCTGAGGTTGCCGCGGCGGCTGCCAATGCATCATCCATGAGGGGCAACCCATTCACGCTTTCTCAGCAGGAGCTTCTGCAAATTTTGTGCTCGGCAAAATAGGAATTCCGATATCTGCTTTTGCTGCGGAGCCCAAAAGACCTCACACCCAAATCGAGCAGAGACACTCCGGCTATGGTGAGCTTCGAGCGAATTGGGACCGCCCAAAGCGGCCTCAAGGCAGATTTCGGGGAACGGCAGCTAGGTCCCGCGCAGCAGACCTCGGAGCGATCTTCAGCGAACGGCGGCAAAGAGCCCCGAAGAGACCGGCGATAAGGTTTCCCTATAAGCGCGCAGTGTCCCTCTTCATAAGCCGGTCGCTTTGCCACCATTCCAAAGCACCCAGAAAGCCATCAGTGGAACATCGCCGGATCGCATTGTGTGCACCACACCTGGCGCGTTGTGGAATGTGCCGCCAATACCTGGCTCTATCCACGGCGTAGACGCATTGCTAAAAGCACCGTTGCTCATGACGAGATAGGTCTCTTCTGGTGGATGGGTGTGGTCGGGATATCTTATATTGGGTGCGAGCAGTGAGACCCCAATCGAAACATCTGACCTCTCCTCAAGTCCCTCTGGCCCTATGATCACTGCATTGGCGTGACCATACTGAAACCCTTCGCTGGCGCCTACTATAGGACCCCCGCGATGGCGCCATATGAGCGAAGGTTCCAGTGCCATGAAAGACAGCGAGATAGCCACCAGGTCAGGACTTGATAAATCTGATGGGTTGCAGGCTTTAGACAGATGTCGACAGACTGGTAGCTGCATGCCCTCGCGCGACACGACGACGCCAACTTCCCGAAGAGCTGAGAAGGTTTTGCTCAACATCTTCCGCGCTGGCTGGCCAAGCACCGATACCGAAAGCGCTTTTTGCATGGTATCTAAGAAATTTTGCAATTCTGACGGACGTCTTTGCAAAGGCAGGCCCCTTTAAACATTCAATTGCCTGATCGCGCCGATGGTCGGTACGTTCTGCGGCACGGATGGAATGAGTGCTCCGCTCAACAAATCACTTTCATCTCGCAGCGAGCTGCCAGACCTGTGATCGGGACCTGCCAGCATGCAAACCGAAGAGCCAAGGTCTACTGACAAAAGCGTCGCTATCCGACAACTGCCATGCATTCGATTTCCACCTTCATCCTTGGATCCACAAGCGCCGAAACTTCTACAAGCGTTGATGCTGGCAAATGCTCTCCAAAGTAGGCGACACGGGCTGGGTTGATCAAAGCGCGGTCAGAAATATCTGTTAGAAAGATCTGCACCTTGGTTACTGTATCCGGTCGGCCCCCGGCTGCTCGCAGGCACACATCCATGGCGTGAAGTGCAATGTCGAACTGCGCTGCTGTCTGCTCAGGGATGTGCCCGTCCGCCGTCATCCCGACTATGCCGGAAACCCAGATCAATTCTCCCGCCCGTACGGAATGACAATAGTGACTTACGGGCGCCATCTGCCCCTCGATTAAGTGACGTTCAATATCCATGTGTCCTCCTTGCGATATAAGCGGTGCAGTTTGATTGGCCCAGATCAACCGCTAGTGGATGAATTTACATCGATCCATCTGAACCGTGCTGTCAGGCGTTCGTGGGCAGTGTCGGATAAACCGGACCTCATCTTTCTGCCGCGGTTCGGAGCCTTTAAGTTCGAGTATAATTTATCTATTTTCTTCATGATCATCAGGCACGCGACGCGAAAGCATCTAATGCTCCTCGCTCAGATGCTAACAGATGATTTTGATCTGACAATGCTTCTCCGGCCACCACGCGCTCTGTATGTGGACACTCTTCATAGAAACATGACTTTTAATCAGTTAGTCGTAGGTTCGATCCCTACCGGCACAGTCAAAAACCTGCATAGTATGAACTACTTACAGAGAGTTCGCCTCGGCGACTTTTTTGCTTTTTTCTGGACAGGTCACTGGATTGTTCACTGAATTTGCCGGACTGTATTCGTCAGATTAAAAGCCGCTTCAACTCTGCCCCCGGGACCAGAAGTCGCACTCAGGTCATGTGTCAGATGCCCGTATCACGGCACAGCATGTCCACGAGGCTTGATCGGGGCACAAAACAGCGACAAAGTACATCAAGAGGCAGTCAAGTTGGGGACTGTCAGTTCACACGAGTGAAAGTAGACCAATTATGCCCCCCAGAAAAGTGAACATCGTTGCTGCTGCCGACCGTCAGATTTCAACGGAGTTCGATCCCCATATTGTAGGCGATGTGAACCAGTCTCAAGTCAAAGTCGCAAAGTTTGGCGAGGCATTCGATTGGCATTCACATGCCAATGAAGACGAAGGATTTTTTGTTCTTCGTGGCCGCATTGCAATCGATTTCCGGGACGGGACCGTTGAGCTGGACCAAGGTGACTTTATTGTCGTGCCACGCACTGTAGAACACCGTCCACGTTCACTCACTGAAAAGCCAACGGTTATGCTGTTCGAGCCTTCAACCATTCTAAATACGGGTGATGCGGTGAGCGATTTCACGGTTAAGAACTTGAAGCGACTTCAGCCTGAATAGCTTGAAAAGTGTAGACTGATTTTAAGCGATATGATCCAGCCTGTCATTCCTCAATTGGAAAATTCCAACTTACTATGGGAAGGTTGATAAAACGTAATGCTAAAGGTCGAAAATGCTGGATCAAGGGCAAATACGAACGGACGCGAGTTCGGAGACTGAAACCTACGAACTTGTCGTTGTGGGTGCGGGTATCGCTGGGTTGAACGCCTTAAGCGCGGCATCCGAATATCTTCCGAAAGGTGCCCGGGTTTTGTTGGTGGATCAGAAGGACGCGCCGGGGGGGATGTGGAACACGGCTTATGACTATGTTCGCCTACACCAGCCACATCCGATGTTCACAGTTGGCGATATGGAATGGAACTGGCGCAAGCCGCGCAATTATCTGGCGGCGCGTGACGAGGTGCAAAACCATCTGTCCAGCTCGCTCACTCCGATAGGCGCGAAGGTCGCCTTGGAAACCGAATTCATGCAGACCGTCGCGCGCTGTGTCGAAATTGAAACCGGTCAGGGGCCAATGGCGGAGATTGCCTTTCACCCAAACGGAGAGCCTGGAACTTCTAAAACCGTTCTCACTAAGCGTGCCATCCATGCGTCGGGATTGAACTATGCGCTCGCCCAGCCACTTGCGTTTTCAAGCAAGAGTGTTGTTTCGATTATTCCGCAGGATTTGCGTATGACCTTGAACATGCATCCTGGTGCAGCCGTTGTTGTTGTCGGAGGCGGCAAAACGGGTATGGACTCCGTTCTTGCCACGCTTGCAGCCGATCCCACTCGCCGGATTTCGCTGATCCAAGGGCGTGGTACTAATTTTCTCAACCGAACGAAGTATCTCCCAACGGGGATGAAGCGATGGACATCCGGCGAGTTGGTCTCACGGCTTTTCCGAGACCTAGCCTTGAATTTCGACGGCGACAATGAGGACAACACACTTGCACATGTCCGCAAAAATCACTCGACCGATGCGGGCACGGACAACGGGGTCTTTCTATACGGGCTTCAGTCCGAAGAAGAACTCGCAAAAATCATGGCAGGTCTGACCGAGACCTTTGCGGACTATCTCGTAGACGTAGCCGACACGCCCGAGGGCCCGCAAATGACGATGCGCAGCGGAGCCAACTCAGTTGTTCCCGAAGGTAGTATCTTCGTGAATTGCACTGGTAGCTTCTTCCGTGATGAGGCAGTTCAAGACCCAATGCCGATCCTGAGCCCGAACAATTGTGTACTCGGCATCAACCCGCGCGATGGTTTCCACTTCCTGACAAGTGTTGTCGGTTTTTTCGCGACACACCTGTTGTACCGTGACCAGCTATGCGGTCGGGGCTTCTACACACTCGACCACGAAGCGCTGTTTCGCAAGAACCGCAACGCTTGGGTCGGCGCTTCTGCGGCGCAAGCCTATATGAACCAGGTTATCGCGGTGCAGACACTGCCATTCATGCTTCTGGATCGTTGCGGGTTGGATCTGGACCGTTGGTACCCGTTACCCCGTCGCATGGCAGGCCTAATGCGTATGAAGGCCAGTGCAACCAGGGACATCGCCCATTGTCGACGCACCTTAGACAGGGTGGCCGGTCGTTTTGGAGTTCATGCGGGGCCGCTTGGGTAAGGCCCGCGGCCTTTGCAGCCATCTAAGAAATTTGTAGCATCGGTTGCTATGGCTCGAAGCTACCATGCCCGACCAAGCTGGTAGTGTCTGACAGTGCCCTCCATCCATACCATTGCCGTGGGGTGACACTGGTTCGTTTCTTGCAGTTGAACTCTAGCTTTTCGACGGTAAGTAACTTCTGCGCTCTACATCGGGAAATGTATCACCACTACGCACGTAGCTTGTATTTTGAGCGAGCGCGCCCGGTGTGTAGTCCCAAGCCTGACGGCGGCCCTGCTGAAGGGCTTTGTTGACGACTGTGCGTGCGGTTTGGTTCGCACGTTTCTCTGCTGCCAGTGCATCTAGATCCCATATTTCTTCCGCCTTTGATGTGAGATTTGCCAATTCATCTGCAGCTATTGGATCCGACGCGAGATCGTTCAATTCCAAAGGATCACTGCCGAGATTGTGCAGCATCGGTGGATAGGCGCGCGAAAGCACAAGTTTCAGATCACCATCACGCAGCATCACCCTCGGTGCGTCGGTGCCCCCGTCAAGGTGTTCTGCCAGTACAGGGATGTGGTTGGAACGCCCGTGCAAAAGTGGTGCAAGGCTTTGGCCATCGAGCGGTGTACAAACAGTGCCCGCCGGCGCGCCTGAGAGATCTACGAGAGTCGGCAGTAGATCAAGAAGGGAGACCGGCGTAGAAATCCGGCGTTGCGCAATCCCAGGACCGCTAATGATAAGTGGCACGCGTATGGCCGGCTCAAAGAGTGTTTTTTTGAACCACATACCTCGCTCACCCATCATGTCGCCATGATCGGAGGCAAAGATCACCACTGTGTTCTCGATAAAACCAGACTCCAACAAAGCGTCCATTAGGCGGCCGAACATTGCATCTATATGTGAGATCATCCCGTAATATCCGCGTCGGGCACGGGCGGTCGCGCTCGGATCAATATCGGTCTTATCTTGACCATAGTGGCTATGGAGCATCCGCGAATGAGGGTCCCGTTGGTCCAATGGGATCGCGGGCACGCGCGGCGGGTCAATCGGGGTATTTTCATAAAGGTCCCAAAAGAACGGGGTAGTAATGTACGGGTCATGCGGTTGAGTAAGCGAAACTGTGAGCAAAAAGGGCCGGGAGTCGGCGCTGCGGGCACGGGCGTAAACCTCGCGCACAGCGTGGTGCATTACGTCCTCGTCGTAGTCGATCTGCATTGTGCGCGCCATCGGCCCTGCATCAAGAACGCTTTCTACAGAAGAAACTCCGGCGCCGAACCGGTCAGACGCGTCGCGTTCCTGCGGGGCTGGCGTCCAAGAGAAATCTGAAGGATAGATCTCGGTTGTGAGCCTTTCTTCAAACCCGTGAAATTGATCGGGACCCACGAAGTGCATCTTGCCAGAAATGCAGGTGTAATAGCCGCGCCCGCGCAAGTAATGGGCGAAAGTTGGCACTGCCGCAGGAAACTCGGCTCCATTGTCCCACGCCCCAATGCGTGAAGCCAGACGACCTGACATCATAGCAAATCGAGATGGCGCACAAAGTGGGTACGGGCAATAGGCCTGCTCGAAAACCGCGCTGCGCGCAGCCAGCCGATCAAGATTTGAGGATTTGCAAACTTCACCGCCATAGCTGGATAACACCGAGGCTGTCAGTTGGTCGGTCATGAACAATACAATGTTAGGCATACTGGTGGTTTCTATCATCGACGGGTTCTCCTGATTTCAAGCGCCTTGTCGACAGAGTGTCGACCGTAAGCTAGCCTCGGAATTGGGAATCAGCAACTTTGCTCAGGAGGGTGTGACCAGCATTGCGAGTGTAAAGACCAAAGCCGCACCGTTCCGTATGGGGACGCGGCCTCAGAATTGCATGCAAGTATTGCTGGTGTGCGATAAGCTTCAAGGCGAGACCCGCGCTCTAGAACTGAAGTTGGATAAACGAGGTTTCATTTTCTGCACAGTGACGAAGACACCAACCCATATCTTTAGTCAGAAGACCATCATGTTCGGGTCGCCGCTTTAGGTGAACGCAACGCGCATCCGACAGAGCGTCTTGCCAGAATGAATGCCGAAGTGTTTTGCAGCTGCCCGCTCGCACACGTTGAGGCCCTCTAAACAAGAAAGGCAGTAATAAATCAGGAAAAGGTTGAGTTTCTCGCGCAGCCTGGGGTTGTGCACCAAAAAAGACGCCGCCTGGATAGCGGAGTCCTCCAAACCAAAAGAAGAGGTTATCATGATCAGATCCACAACAAAAACTCTTACCGCCGCCGCCATCGCGGCGTGCCTTGCCCTTCCGGCATCGGCCGCCGACCCCGGACCGACGATCACCCAAATTCAAGAGCGTGGCAGTCTTCTGTGTACCAGCCACAATGGCAGCTACCTTGGTTTTGCCGAAGTTGATGATCAGGGAAAATGGTCAGGCTTTGACATCGAGATGTGCAAGGCGCTCGCCACTGCAATTTTGGGTGATCCCGAAGCACTTCAGCTCATTCCAGTTAGCTGGGCTCAACGCTTCCCCGCCCTGCAGTCGGGCGATATCGACGTCATCATCAAGGTGACAGGCTGGACGATGAGCCGCGACACCGACCTCGGCCTCCAATATTCGCGCCCCTATTTCATCGGCCCGACCAACATCCTCGTGCGCAGCGATCTTGGCGCAACATCGCCGGAAGACCTTGAAGGCGGCGTGTTCTGCATCAACGCAGGAACATCTATCGAACGTATCGTGGCCGACTACATGGGCGCGCGCGGAATTTCCTATGAGGCGCTCAACTTCGAAAAAGCCGAAGAGCTACGCGCTGCGCTCTATGCGGGGCGCTGCGATGCGCTGGCCGGTTTCGGTCCGTTTCTTGCAGCAACTCGGTTCAACGCCCCGGATCCCGAGGGCTTCACAATTCTCGACGCAGTTCTTGCGCTTGAACCTGAAGGCATCGCAGCCCGAGAAGGCGACGACGGTTTCATCGATGTGATCAACTGGATGATGTCCGCTCTGTTGATGGCAGAAGAAAACGGGATCACACAAGCCAATGTTGACGAAATTCGCGCCAACCCACCGTCTGCGTCGGTCGAACGTCTTCTGGGCGCAAGTCCGGGCGTCGGGGAACGGTTAGGCCTCAGCGATGACTGGGCCTACACCATGATTAAAGCCGTCGGGAATTACGGTGAAATCTACGACCGTACTGTCGGCGAAAACTCCGTCTATAAACTGCCACGGGGCAAGAACCATCTCTGGTCGAACGGCGGTCTTCTTTATTCGCTGGTCCTCGACTGATCCATTGCGGGGCTAGGCTCATTGCCCGGCCCCGCATTTTTGATAGGACCTTCATGCTTCGAGTTCTTCGCAACCGCCGGACGCGCGGCTATGTGATCCAGGCTGCCGTTCTGGCCGCGTCGCTACTTTTGACGCTAAGCTTCGTGCTCACTGCGCGCGACAATCTCGTGTCACAGGGAATTGCGACCGGATTTGGTTTCCTCGATCGCTCCACTGGTTGGCCTATTAACTTTTCGATCATCGAGGCAACCGACCGCTCACCCTATTCGCGCATGCTTCTGGCAGGATTTCTGAACACAATCCTCGTCGGACTTGCTGGACTTGCGTGCGCGACATGTGTCGGCCTTGCAGTTGGCCTCATGCGCGTTTCGTCCAATCTCATTCTAAACGTTCTCGGCACGGTTTTTGTCGAAACCTTCCGAAACGTCCCGCTGATCCTCCAAGTCATCTTCTGGTACGCGATCCTGACCCATATGCCCTCGCCACGCGCAGCCATCGATCTTGCCGGGCTCGGCTTTCTGTCCAACCGCGGCCTGATGCTTGCGGCGCCAGCTTGGTCAGCTCTGGATTTGGCAATTATCGCGCTCTCAATCATAGCCGCGCTTTTTGCCGCACACCGTTTTGGTGGCACCCGCCCATTGGCACCCTGGGGTCTTGCCCTCGCCGGAATTGTCGCGCTCTCAGTCGTGCTTTTGTTTCTTGGCCACGAACCCGAAATGCCACTCATCAGCCAGCCCGAGCTTAGAGGACTGCGTTTCGTCGGTGGTGTTACCATAAAACCGGAATTCTCCGCCCTCCTAATCGCGATCATGGCGTTTGGCGGCGCCTATATTGGAGAGGTCGTGCGCGGCGGATTTCTGTCCGTCGACAAGGGCCGCCTTGAAGCCGCCCGAGCCCTTGGCCTCTCTAACGCGCAGATCAACCGGTTCATCCGGATCCCGCTGGCGATACGCGCCATGCTGCCCGCACTTACAAACCAGTATGTTTGGCTGATGAAGGCAACGACACTTGGCATCGCCATCGGATATCCGGACTACTTCATGGTCGTATCAACCTCGATCAACCAAAGTGGTCAGACCATGGAACTTCTGTTGCTCTTGATGGTCGGCTTCCTTCTAATCAATTATACCATCAGCGGGACCATGAACTGGATAAATGGCCGTCTCGCAATCAAGGGGCGCAGCTGACATGCCCGGCGGAGCTTTGTCCCGACCGCCACCCGCAATGGCCGGTCGCCTCCATCAACTCAGAAAACGGCTATTTTCGAACTGGTTCGATGGGATTGTCACACTACTCGCCGGCGCCGCGCTGGTGTCGATCGTCGTCAATCTGGTGGACTGGGCGTTCTTGAATGCCGTCTGGAGCGAGGCCGACGTCAGCCAGTGCCGCGAGGTCTCGGGTGCCTGCTGGTCCGTTATTGACGCGCGCGGACGCCTGGTCTTGTTCGGCCTCTATCCATTTGATCAGCACTGGCGTTCGACATTGGCCTGTCTGATCATCGTCATCACCATGATCCTGTCCTGCCTGCCCGCACTGTGGGGCATAAAGCGATTGTCCGCACTGTGGATCGCCGGGTTCGGAACCTTTGTAGTCTTGATGTACGGCGGTATCTTCGGACTGTCGGTTGTGACCACTGAACAATGGGGCGGCCTCTCGCTGACGGTGTTCATCTTTGCGGGGGTTTTCGTTCTTGGAATGCCGATGGCCGTTGGCCTTGCGCTGGCGCGCCGCTCGAAGTTGCCGGTCATCCATTGGCTGGCCGCAATTTTCATTGATACTGTGCGTTCCCTGCCGCTTTTGACTATTCTGTTCGCCGCAGCGGTCGTCGTGCCATTTGTTGTCCCTCAATGGGCGCAAGGCGACAAGCTGGGCCGGGTCGTCGTTGCCTTCGCTATTTTCTACGCCGCCTATCAGGCCGAAATTATCCGCGCGGGCATCCAGTCGATCCCATCCGGGCAGGAGGAAGCGGCGCAGGCACTTGGCATGAATTACCGTTCGGTTGTTTTGGACATCATTCTCCCTCAGGCATTCCGCAACACGCTTCCCTCAACAATCAATCAGGTCGTCATTACCTTCAAGGAAACCTCAATCGTCACAATTATTGGCTTTTTCGATGTCACCGCCTCGGCTTCGGCTGCAGTCGGTCGCGGTGAATGGGGTGCCTATTACATCGAAATCTATGTCTTCGTCGCGCTCATATATTTCGTCTTTGTCTTCGGCCTGTCGCGCTACGGCGCATATCTCGAACGCCGCACGAGGCTCCACCATGGCTGATCTCGCAATCCGGATCCGCGGCGTGAATAAACGCTTCGGGGACTTTGACGCTCTCAAATCCATCGACTTGAACGTGGCCAGCGGCGAGAGGGTCGTCATCTGCGGCCCCTCTGGCTCAGGGAAATCCACGCTAATCCGCTGCATCAACCGCCTAGAAGTCCACGACACAGGCAGTATCGAAGTTGAAGGCGTGGAGCTGTCCGATGACGACGACGCGATCCGCGATGTGCGCCGCGAAGTCGGCATGGTTTTTCAGGACTTCAATCTCTTCCCGCACCTGACGACTTTGGAAAACTGCACGCTTCCTCGCATCCGTGTGCGTGGTGCCTTGCGCGCAGAAGCCGAAGCGCTGGCACGTCAGGAATTGACGCGTATGCGCATTGCAGAACAGGCGGAAAAGTACCCCGACGAACTGTCCGGCGGCCAACAACAGCGTGTCGCCCTTGCCCGTGCAATGGCGCCAGAGCCTCGCGTCCTGTTACTCGACGAACCATTTGCGAGCGTCGACTCCACGCTACGTCGCCAGCTGCGCCGAACAACGAGAGCGGCTCTCAAAGCCGCAGGCACTACCGCAATTGTGGTGACACAT
>CAJQNG010000014.1 GCA_905479635.1 uncultured Boseongicola sp.
CAGCACATACGGCGAAAAACGACACTAAGGCGAACAAAGAACTCGAGGCAGCAAAATACGCACTTTTGTAGCATTGAGCATCTGGCGCAATAGCGAGAGGCCCCGATGCCGAGGCGGCGGGTAGCTCTTCGAAGCTTGGCGCAGAAGCGTCTCCCTGCGGACCTTAACCGCGGTTCATGATGGACTGCCTCATTTGATTGGAAAAAGCATGAAAAACATAATTCTCGTAACAGCACTCGCCATCTCGGTCGCTTTCTCTGCAACAGCAATGACCGCAGAGATCGACACAGATGGCGACGGAATGGCATCGCTTGTTGAGCTTCAGGTTTCTTATCCAGAGCTGACCGAAGTGGTATTCCAAGAGATTGACACTGATGGGGATGGCCTCGTTAACGACGAGGAAATGGCTATCGCAGTCGAACTTGGCAACCTCGCGGGGCCTGAAATCGACTCATAAACCCTAAGGCAGGAGTGGACTACATGCAGAATCGCGAATTGTTCAAATGGACCTTTGTGGCCTCTGGGCTATGGCTGATCCTGTCGCCATTTTTGTTTCTCGATCTCCAATCAGTCTCTAGCAAAGCTGCAACTGGCGACGCAGGACCACTGATCACTATGGGTCTGCTTGCTCTTATCGTAGCAGGCTATGGCGTCAGAAGGCATGATCTCGAACGAGCCTATTTCGGATTTGCAGTGGGATTGCTGCTTCTTATTGCCCCGTGGGTAGGTGCGTTCAGCGAGACGATAGCATCGTGGAACGCCGGTATTGTCGGCACCCTTTTGGCCCTGGTGGCTCTCTATAGGGTCTATCAGCACAAATCAGGACACAGCGTCTCGTAAGAATTTGTGTGGGGCCGGAAAGGCCCCACACTCCACGGCCATATCCTAGCCAATTCGCTCCATCCGGCATCTGGTCTTTTGGTGGCATGCCATATCTTTGCAGTAAACATCGACCACACAAGTCCCACAGGGAATTTGAAGGTGACGATGAAAGTCTGGTGGAAAAAGAGATAAGGGGCGAGACGGAATTTCTCATAAAATCGGGCCTCGGATGCAAAAGTTGCGAGCAATCACGGATAAATGGCTCGCGATTACAAATAGCTGAACCAAGAAGAGGAATTCTTCAGATGGAACCACTTCACGGCAAGACCAAAGTGGTTTTCTCACGGCCATTTACTGTCCCAGGCTTTGACGAGACGCTTCCCGCAGGAGAGTACGAGATCGAGCCAGGGCTTGCATCGCCTACCAACCCTCTAGACCTAAAAGTGTGGCAAGCCTCGGCTTTGGTTCATTTGCATTCGCGGTTGTCTCATCCCGGCTTGAAACGGAGTCTAACTGTTTCCTTAGCCGACCTCGACAACGCTCGCGCCAAGGATAGGCTGTCGGAAAGGGAAGTATCGCAGCTTTTCCTTGAGGAAATGTTAGCTGATCCGATGGTGCGCCTAGTAATGAAAGCTGATCGCGTATCCGAAATGCAACTGCGTCATCTCTATAAGCCTGTCGGCTCTTTGACACAGGATCCCGCTTTTCTGGAGCAAAAACTTGCGCAAAAGTTGTCGCAAGACCGGGGATGGGACGTGCTGGCAATCCAGGCAGCGGAGAGCGAAGGAATGCCTGTGGAAAGCCAATACTTTTCCGTATCGCCCTTTGGGATCACTCAGGTAGCACAGTGATGCTCCGATGCCTTGAAGGGCCGATCAAAAGAGATTGCACGGCGGCCGGTGTTCCAACGCGCGCATTGAAAGACATCCTAGGGGATTGCCAAGTTGATGGTCGCCTTTAATCTGGATATCGGAATGTCGATGAACATTCCAAGCCAGATGCTACGCCTGAAAGGCTTCCGCTATCCTCGTGAGGTCATTGTTTACGCTGTCTCGGGGTACTATCGTTTTGTGCTAAGCAGGGCGGATGTCGAGGATGTGTTGGCCATGCGGGGCGCGTCTGTCGGCTGTGAAGCGATACGGCTGTGGACCAATCGCTTTGGTCAAGGCTTTGCAGGTTGCAGCCGCAGGGAAGGTCCGCGGCCGAACGACAAATGGAGTTTTATGAGCGCTCGCGTGCAAGCACTTCGATAACTGCGGTGAGGGCCTGGTCTTCATAGCCGGCGGCCATGCCCTTGTTGGCCATTTCTACGAAAAGACGCGGCAACTCGTCTCGCGCACCAAGGGCCTCGAAACTTGCCAGCACATCTTCAAGTGCGGCGGCATAAGTCTGCATTTTTGCTGGTGGGTTGTCGTAGCTTGCCTCGGGCACCGTCGCTGCGAAGTAATCATAATAGGGTTTCATCATCCCCATCGAGATAGGTACGAGGTCCGAGAAGGCTTGCATTGAAATGCCCGCCTTCTTGCAAGCAGGCGCGCCGTAAATCATGCCCCACATGAACCCCTGACGTACTGTGAATAGCCCAGCGAAGAGCGCTGCCAGCATCCCTGCCTGATCGCCCACATGGACAGAACCGCCACCCATCGCTTTGATGATAGGACTGTTTGCCACCCATTGCTCCTCTGTGCCGACAACCGAGAGCACAGCATCTTCGTTGCCGATCATATGCGGGTACGCGTTGATAATACCGAACATCCATTCGGCTCCAGCGCCTTCCAGAAATTGCGACAATTCCTCGGCTTCTGTTGCGCCACCGGTTGAGAGTTCGATAATTGTCTTTCCCGGCAGTACGTTTCCAGCGTTCCGCAGTATTCCAATGGTTTGTGGATGCGACTTGACACAGGTTATCGTTACAGGACTGGCCGAGATCGCTTCGGACGCAGTCGTGGCGGCGATTGCGCCTTCAGCTACCAGCGGCGCGGCCTTTTCGGCGCTCCGGTTCCAAACCGTAACTGAGCGGCCTGCCGCAATTTGCGCCCGAGCCAGAGCAGAGCCCATGGCTCCAAGGCCAATTACTGAAATGTCTGTCATATGTCCGTCTCTGTTCAAATAGGGCATCAGTGATCCCGAATACCATGGCACTTCTCATCCCAAGCTCAGGTAGAAATGCCCGCCCGGAAAGCCTAGCCGTATCCAAACCCGATCTCCAAACGTTGTCTTCTCCCGATCTTGATTCTGAACAGGATTCTGCTCCGGGTGAGGACACCGGGTAGGATCTAACGATCCATTTGCAGCGACAGCGAACGGCGGGGTTGTCCGGCGAGCGGTCATACGTTCGCAACAAAGTTCGATTTTTTGCTCGAAGCGGCAGGTCAACGCTGAGGTTCTGACGTTTTGAACCTTTGGTTTCCGATTGTCCGGTGATCGTGCTATTCCCAAGTTGACGGTTCTAGCCGGAAAAGCATTGCGAGTTGCTCATAGACCGCGGG
>CAJQNG010000015.1 GCA_905479635.1 uncultured Boseongicola sp.
TCTCTGCCGATCACTTGAGGCCCACCCCGATCAGATCAACACTGCGGGTATGACGATCGACGCACCGTTTCGAATGCGTCGCCGCGGCGTGGAGTCGAAGCTTCATCTTGGCGAGGCTCCTTCGGAGATCGATCCGTACGCTGGTTCGCAGCATCGTCAAGGCGACGCGGTGGATGGAGATGATCATTCAGGGCAAGACATTCACCGAGATCGCAGACGCTCCTCCACCTTACGAAGCGAAAGTGGGAAACGGACGTACATCATCATCGCAAGGCGGATGATCTCGGAGCTGCTGTGAAAGTCCTTAAATGGGTCGCGTTTTTCCGTGGATGGACGCTACAAAACCGCCCTTCCCGTCTCAATCTAGTCGTTCTGGCAGTGCCTCTTTGAGGAGTAGGAAGGCCCCCCTCAGAGAAAATGCTCGGTGTCAGAGATTTCCTGTGATTGAATGCTGAGCTATACGTCTCTTGACCAAGACAAAGACTGTCGTCGCTAAGATCAAAGTGAGGTTAGCACTGATTTGAACGGATCGCTGAACAATGAAATCTCGCTCTAGGTGTCTGGCGAGGAAGTTGCTTCGGCAAAAATCGGATTAAAATGACGTCATGAGTTTCCTTTTTGGATGGATGAAAAACGGTGTGCCGGCGACGCCTGAAAAAATTGAGGCGGCGGCAGAACTCGCAATTCCAATTGTCTGGTTGCTCGGAAAGACCGGAGCCGGGAAGAGTTCACTGATCCAGACACTAACCGCGCTCAGCACGATAGAAGTCGGCAACGGCTACGAGCCCTGCACACGAACGTCACGGCAGTTCGATTATCCGGCAGATCAGCCCCTGCTCCGCTTCATGGATACCCGGGGATTAGGCGAAGCCAATTACGATCCGGCAGACGATCTGGCTGCCAGTGCAGGTCACAGTCAGGCGATCTTGGTCCTTGCGCGGATTGATGACCCGGTGCAGGGCGAAGTGGCAGAGGCGCTGGCCGAAGTGCTCGCAAAGGATCCCTCCAAGCAGGTATTGCTTCTACATACGGGCGCCGACCTGATCACCGACGAGGAAGCGTTAAGTCGTGCGAAAGCCGCGAATGCTGAGGTCTTCCGGCTGAAGACCGGCAGACCTTTGAGGGAGGTCACAGTTGCAATGCCGCCCGAAAAACCAGACGAGAATACAGGAATTGACGAGGTCATTGAGCATTTGGAAGTGATGCTCCCAGCCGCTGCTTTGCTCCTGGCCAGACAAAATAGCCAGAGCGCGGAACAGATCGCCTTCGATCAAATCCGAACCCGCGTGCTGACTTATGCTACAGCGGCCGGGGCCACTGACGCTCTGCCTCTTGTCGGCATTGCCTCAGTTCCTGCAGTGCAGATTGCCATGCTTTATTATCTGGGGACTTTTTATGGCGTTTCCTGGGATCGAAAGGTGTCCACAGCGTTTCTGGGCTCAATGGGAGTGGGCGTGGCGGCACGCTTTAGCGCGAATTTCGGCATTCGCCAGATCGCCAAGTTGATCCCGGTTTATGGGCAGACTGTGGGCGCGGCCGCAGCCGGAACAATCAGCTTCGCAACAACTTATGCACTTGGTCGGGCAGCGGCGATGTTTCTACACTACCGTTCAAGGAGCAAGCCGCTGTCTTCCGAAAAATTGCAGGCGGTCTATCGGGAGGCATTTAGCAGGGCCAACCATGCGAAGAATTGAACTCTTTAGAGCTGTCTTCCTGCGATGGGAAAGTATTCTGTCGCTCACAGCAATTATCTTGCCGGTGATTGTATCGTTCCTGCTCGGCTTTTTCTGGATGGTCGAACACGGATTGCTCCTGCATTTTATCGGTGCCTCAATCAGCTTGGGTGCACTGGTCGCGCTGCTGAGACTGACCGCCAGACGCTGGCAGCTACGGCAATCGCCGGTGGAAGATGCAACTGAACTTCGGACATCTGGCGTCGACCTCAGCCCGGAGTGGGGCGCTGAAGAAACCGCTTTGTTTGAGGCGGCGAGGATCGAGATCCGAAAACGAACAGCACAACCCCTACCTTGGGCCGAAATTCAGACTGCGGCACTTGATATCGTCAACTTGGTTGCTCAGAGGTCCGGACGCCGGACCGGTCTGGACTTTACGGTCCCTGAAGCTCTGCTCCTTATTGAGCAGATTTCAGCTCAGTTCCGGGCCGACATACGCGGGATGGTCCCGCTTTCAGACACCATTTCCATCTCGACGATTTTGTGGGTATGGCGTCAGAAAGGCTGGGCCATGCAGACGGCGAACCTAAGTCAGAAGGCATGGCGGATCGTCCGAGTTGTAAAGAATCCTCCGGCTGGCATCTTAAGGGAAGTTGAGAGTGCCCTCTCTGGTGGACATTCGTCCTACCTGACTGGGGAAGCTATCGCGATCTTGCAGGGTACTCTGCTGGAGGAAGTCGCGAAAGCGGCTGTCGATCTCTACTCCGGCCGCCTTTCTTTCTCGGACGCAGAACTCCTGCAGATTCAGATGGACGGCGCTGAGATTGATCGCGCCCGGCTCGCCGAACCCGATTCCCCTCTGCGTATCGCGGTTATTGGCCAGGTAAGCGCCGGCAAATCGACGCTCATCAATGCTCTTGTTTCGGCAGATCGGGCCGAGACCGATGCGGCACCAACCACTGTCCGCGGGGCCGCGTACGAAATCGAACTCGGGGATATTGAGTGTTTTATCTTCGATCTTCCTGGGCTCGATGGTGCACAAAAGACCCGCGAAGGGAACCTTGAGGAAATGAAACTCGCTGACATTATTATATTCGTAACGAGAGCCAATCGACCCGCTCGCGAGATTGACCGGTCGATTCTTGCCGAGTGGGACGCTTGGTTCCAAACGGTTCCAAAGCGGCGACGCCCCCCACTTGTAGCCGTTGCGAGTTGCATAGATTTGCTTGTTGAGAATTGGCCCTTCGCTGAGCATGGAATACCACCAGCGGCCCTCGAAAACATCGCATCCACTGTGACATCGATCGGAGCGGCGATCGGCACAAAAACTCCGATCCCCGTGGCAGCAACATCTCCTGAATGGAATATCGATGCCGTGAGGAAGGAACTGACAGGCGTTCTGGGAGAAGCTCTCATGGTTCAGCGGAATCGTGCGAGGCTAGCTGGCCCCAAGCGCGGCGCCGGCCACGAATTTGGTCGCGCGGGTCGTGGTATCAGCAAGGGCCTTGAAATGCTTGGCAGAGGCATCGCCCGACGTGGCGTGCTCGACGATCTCAAATGATACCGATCGATCCGCTATTCATGATCCGACTTATACTTCGAACTCTCCTCTCTGCGGAGACTGATAGAATTTAGTCGTTGCGGGCTCCGGACATTTTTATGCAGTACTACCCGAGGGCTTTAGCACGGTAACTTTGCCAGGACAGAGAAATGGCACAAACCGGACTTCAAGCTGCAAAAATTTGATGCCATTCAGTGAATGCTATTGCGCGGGTTTGATGGTGAGTTCGGCGGGAAATCAGATGGCGTTGCAACTTGAAATGGTTGTAGATGGCATCGTGAACAGACAGAAACCGCGGCATTGATCCGGGTGACTTGAACCGGCCCATTCGGCGTTCTCGTTGGCGCGTCAGCCTCCTCTCATGGGTTTGCAAACAAACCACTGCCGGGCATTGGATGCGAAACTTCGGCCCGGGTGTTCAATCGACCACCTGCGACATGAAGGTGAACCAAACCAAGTTCGCAAAGCGCCACAGAATAAGACCCCAGCTTGTCGGTGACAATTTTATCTGGAATGTATCTCTG
>CAJQNG010000016.1 GCA_905479635.1 uncultured Boseongicola sp.
GAAACATGCGTTCTGTATTCAGGAAGGAAACGGGATGGCCGCGCAGCTCGACGACCTAGATCGGAAAATCCTCGGCACGCTTCAGGCGGACGCGGCGCAATCGCTGGACGAGATTGCCAAAAAGGTGGGGTCGTCAAAGACGCCTGTCTGGAATCGGATTCGAAAAATGCGCGAGGCGGGCGTCATTGGTCAGCATACCGTGCTGCTGGATGCCGAAGCGCTCGGGTTCGAGGCTTGTTTCTTTGTCCTGATCCGCACCTCGGCACATGAAGCCGGCTGGCAGGCCAAGTTTCTTAAGGCATTGAACGAACGACCCGAAGTGATGGAAGCGCACCGGCTTGCCGGTGACATCGACTATATCTTGAAAGTGCGCGTGCGGAACGCCCGCGCCTACGACGACTTCTATCAGGCGCTGATTTCAGAAGTGCAGATCTACAACGTCACTGCCCTGCTTTCGATGGAAGAGATTAAATCCACAACGATGCTACCGATCTGATCGGTCAGCGACAGGTGCATTCTACCATCAACCGCTCAAGCCCGCGGAAATGGTATAGGTTCGCGACCTGAGGTGGTTCGACAATCCGCAAGTCCGGGCAGCGCAAAAATAGTGCGGGCAGGGCGATCTGAAGCTCCAGGCGGGCCAAAGGCGCGCCGACGCAGAAATGAATGCCCGCGCCAAAAGCGGTGTTCTTAACAATATCGCGGAACGGATCGAAGCGATCGCCGTCCGGCCAGATCGCATCGTCGTGGCAGGTGGAGCCCAAAAGACACCCAACCTCGTCGCCAGGCTCGAACCGTGTCCCCATAATCTCGACTGGCTCGTAAACATGCCGGGTAAACATATGCAGGGGCGGATCAAATCGCAGACATTCTTCCACCGTGTATTCAATGCGTTCGGGCTGCATCGCCTCATGGACCCGCGCATGACCGGCCAGTTGGCGCACCGCATTTCCAATGCTGTGCACCGTCGCTTCATGGCCAGCGTTCAGCAGCAAAATACAGGTGGTGATCAACTCGTCAGACGAGAGTTTTTCGCCATCTTCTTCCGCTGCGATTAATTCCGAGATCAAATCAGGGCCGGGGCTTGTGCGGCGTTCTTCGACGTACCCGCGCATAAAGTCTGCAAATTCGCCCGCCGCCCGCGCTGCCTGATCTTCGATCGCTTCTGTGCGTCGGGATTGATACATCGCGACCATGTCATTGGACCACGCCAATACCTGCGGCGCCATGGTGTCTGGCACGCCCAAAAGCCGCGAGATCACAATCACCGGAAGGTGCCTTGCGAAGGTGTCCAGAAGATCGAAGCGGCCTTCGGGGAAAGCGCTGATCAAATCATCCGCAGTCATGGATATTTCAGATGCCATGCCCAAAATTCGCTGACGCGTGAACGCGCGCAACACCAATCCACGCAGACGCGTGTGGCTGGGCGGCTCTAATTCCAGCATCGAATGGTCTTCAACCGCGTAAAACAACTCCAGGCCCGGGCGCACAGGTTTGCGCCTGTCGGCGGGGACTTGGCGGCCCATCTTGCGTGATTTCAGGACCTGACTTACCGCCTCATGGGTGGTCGCCATGGGCATCCCGTACTCCTCCCAGAACACGAAATCCCCAAGCGCGCGGGCTACCCCATAGAACGGATAGGGGTCCTGAACGAACGCCGGGTCCGTTGGCAACTGACTTAACCGCTCCAAATCACTGTCCTTTTGAGGATGCGCCGTTTCTAGGCAAATTTATCTTTTTTAAAATAGTCCGATTGCTAGCGGGACAATCTAATCTTTTAGACAGGTTTCTTTCCATCCCACGAAGCCCACTTGGGTTGAGGGTCTGGTCACGCTATGTCAGCAATCAGGACCGGATCAACGGGCAGAAAGGCAAAGCATGAGCGGACTACTGGCGCTTTTGGACGATGTTGCGGCTATCGCAAAACTGGCGGCCGCGCAGGTCGATGATCTGGCAGCGCAAGCGGCTAAGGTTGGTGCCAAAGTTGGCGCCACCGTGATCGACGATGCCGCAAAAGCCGGCGCAAAGGCGGCGGGCATTGTCATTGACGACGCGGCCGTCACGCCAAAATACGTCACCGGTCTTCCGGCGGCGCGTGAGCTGCCGATCATCTGGAAAATCGCGCGGGCGTCGTTCTTCAATAAACTCGTCATCCTTTTGCCCGCAGCCCTGTTGCTGAACGCGTTCCTGCCCTGGCTTCTGACACCGCTTTTAATGCTCGGGGGCTGCTATCTTTGCTTTGAAGGGGCCGAGAAAATCTGGCACGTGTTTCATCCGCACGGCAAATCCCACGCCGAAGAAGCGGAAACCCTCGACGCCGTACATCTAGAAGAGCAGCGCGTCGCAGGCGCGATTAAAACTGACTTCATTCTGTCTGCCGAGATCATGACCATCTCGCTTGCGGCAATCGAAAGCGACGAGTGGATCACCTCCGCCGTTGTTCTTGCGATTGTTGCCATCGGCATCACCACGCTTGTTTATGGCGCGGTCGCTTTGCTGGTGAAAATGGACGATGCAGGGCTGAAACTGACGCAGATCGGCCGCCTAAGCGCGACCCGCGCCTTTGGCCGCTGGTTGGTGAAATCTATGCCCACGATCATGACGGTGATCTCGGTGATCGGCACCGCGGCGATGCTTTGGGTCGGCGGCAGTATCATAGTCCACGGCCTTGAAGCACTGGGATGGCACGGGCCCTTCGATACGATCCACGACATCGCTGGCGCCGTCGCAGCCTCGGTTTCAATGGCTACGGGCTTTGTGGAGTGGGCCGTCACCGCATTTATTGATGGGGTGATAGGCCTCGGACTTGGCCTCGGACTTATTCCGGTGGTTACGCGTTTTATCATGCCGACCTTTGGCCGCCTGTTTCCGGAAAAGCAGGACGCGCCGCACAGCTAAAACAGCGCGCGCGTTATTTCATGCCGCAGGTTGAAATCCCAAAGATCGAATAGGCGGGGCAACTGCCCAAAAGACCGGTGACCTGTGGCACGATCCCGATAAGCAAAAGCCACCGAAGCCCCAAATCGGGTAGCGCAAAGAACGCAATCAGAAGGGCTGCACCTACGGCGATCCGCAATTTTCGGTCAAAATTACCAACGTTTTTACCAAGCATTTTCTTCTCCTGAAAAGGTCTGGAAACGTTATATGCAAAGATCAAAATGTATGACTTGATCTTGACCAACCCGTCAAATCTCGGAAATCACATCCGCCCGCGGCGTGCGAACCACGGCAAAAGCGCCGAGAAATCCAAGCCCGAACGGCATTCGCCTTCGACAAACTGCGCGTAGAGATCACGCGCCATCCGCCCCATCGGCGTGTCAGCGTCTGCGCCTTCGGCTGCCTGCTGCGACAGTCGTAAATCCTTCAACATCAACTCGGCCGCAAACCCCGGCTTATAGTCGTTGTCCGCGGGCGAGGCGGGCCCGATCCCCGGCGCCGGACAATAGGCATTCATCGACCAGCTATATCCCGATGAGGTCGACACCACGTCAAACATCGCCTGCCGCTCAAGGCCTAGTTTGTCGGCCAATGCAAAGGCCTCGCAGGTCGCAATCATCGTCGCGCCCAGGATCATATTGTTGCAAATCTTCGCGGCCTGGCCGTTGCCTGACGGGCCGCAATGGACCGCCTTTTGCCCCATCACGTCAAACAAAGGGGCGGCAACGGCAAAGGCCGCGTCGCTGCCACCAACCATAAAGGTTAACGTGCCCGCCGCTGCGCCGCCGATGCCGCCCGAAACAGGCGCGTCCAAGGCCATAATACCGGCCGTCTCGGCTTGCACACCGACTGCGCGCGCGCTGTCCACATCCACGGTTGAGCAATCTAGGAACACTGTTCCCTTCGCCATCACTGGCATGATCTGCAACGCGACCGCTCGCAGGATCGACCCACTTGGCAGCATAGTGATAACCATATCAGCGCCCGCCGCCGCGTCCGCGGCGTGATCGGCCATTGGGATACCGTCGGGGTGCGCCGCTATGTCAAATCCGATCACCTCGTGACCCGCCGCAACCAAATTGGCCGCCATCGGCGCGCCCATGTTTCCAAGTCCGATAAACCCAATCTTCATGATGTGCCCTCCAATGATAAGTCGTCGTCGCCCAGAGGAAACAACATCGCGGCCACTTCCATCGTTGTCGGTGTGCCGGGGTGACTATGCACCCATTTTGGCGCGCGGTCCCGATCAATAATCGCCGCCCGGATCCCCTCCTGAAAGTCCCCTTGCGCGGCCAGCCGGAAAGCAAAACGATACTCCGCGCGCAAGGCCTCATCGATGCGGTCGCGGACCCGCGCGCGATG
>CAJQNG010000017.1 GCA_905479635.1 uncultured Boseongicola sp.
CGCCTGTTTCGGTCACCGTCGTGTCGAAAATATCACCCTAGATCGGTGCATCGATCCCGAATTCGGGCCAGAGTCTCTTGTTCGTGAAGCCGAGCTTACGTCCCACTCGCCGCTCACCTCGTGCTTCCCGAAGCGTCCTCAGCTTAGCTGTCACCTGGTAGGCTTGCTCCAGCGTCAATCCCTCAGGCCTGCCGCTAAATGGCACCGTTTGAGTGCCTGAATCCAAGCAGCCGAGTACAGTCTCCGCGATCTCAAGCACGAGGCTCTCCTGTCTCTTGTGCCGGGACGGCAGATGGCACCGGTGGCGGTGGTACGATGACCGGATCGGGTTTCCGTTTCCCCCAAAACTAGCTTTCATTGCGGGTCGGCTTCATGGTCAGTGTTGCGGATGCGAAGGCGAGTATCGATACGGCGAGCAGAGCATACTCGGTGGTTTGAACAGGCATTTTTCCCCCTATCAGATATTCGATACGCTTTAATCCAGGGCAACAAGGCCCCGTAGCGCACGGGCGCTTCGCTGCTATTGGCCAGCCACATCACCACGATGTTGGCCAAGGCTACGATCAGGAACACGCAGCAGGGGCAAGACAAGTGCACCTTTCTCCACGCTCCTCGCCTTGTCGATCATTCCACGTTCCCGGAGCTCCTCTTCGAGCCCATGCACTTCTTCCTTAGTGTATCCATAACGGACATTCCCGAAGTAGAACGCCGTCCCGGTAATATTGACGCCCGATTGAGCACAGATCAAGCAGGCACTGTCAGACGGATTCGAACCAGTCCCAGTATGCCGCCAAATACCGGAACTTATGCCGAACAAAGCTGGCGCCACCCGGAGAGAGCAGCGGCACGGTTTAGCTTGAAATTGTCTCTGCTGTAGAAAGCGCGCTCCTGATTGAAATAGTTGCAGATTGATGAATGAACGGCGGCGAATTTCTGCAAACTTCGCATCCGGCGGAAGCGTTGCATGGCGCGCTCTCGTCGTCGAAATGGCCCCTTTTCATGGTTTGCAAGCAAACCACTGTCAGGCAGCGGGTGCGAATTCTCGGCCCGATTATTGAGCCGGCGGCCCGTTTCCTGCTTGTTGGCATTGCCGACGACTTTCATCGCAGCGCCATAAGATCGCAATTTGTCCGTCACCAGGGTTTTCGGCGATCCATGGCGGCGCATTGTTTTCTTTAGAAAATTCAATGCCGCCTTACGATCCCGTGTCTTCGTGACGAAGCTTTCCAGCACCTCTCCCTCATGATCAACGGCACGCCAAAGGTAGTGCCGCTCCCCATTGATCTTCACGAAAACCTCGTCCAGATGCCATTGCCAGTTCGCATATGACCGCATCTGCTGCACCCGTTTTCGTCGGACTTCAGCGGCGAACATTGGGCCGAAACGGTTCCACCAATATCGAACCTATTCGTGGCTGATGTCGATGCCGCGCTCGTGCAGCAGGTCCTCTACATTCCGGAGCGATAGTGGAAATCTCACGTACAGCATGACCGCCAGGCGTATGACCTAGGGGCTGCTGTGAAAGTACTTAAACGGGTCGCTTTCTGTCATGAGTGAACGCTAAGAGACCACCCTGCCCGCCTCAACTCAAATCCTTCTGACAAAACCCCAATGACTGCTATGCAGGACTTTCCCGACTTTCGCCGCAGTTGCACCAATGTCTGCACTTCGCAGGCATGGCGATGGAAGCAGCATCTTCTAGTCTAGTTTCTTGGCGCGTGATGTCATCCAAGACACAACTGTATCAATTGCAGAATTCGATACGGTTTTGCGGAGCGTCATCAGGTAGAAATCTTGCGCTCCGACGGTATTCGACGGCCCAATCTCCAGAAGATTGCCAGCGGCTATGTCACTGGCGACAAGAAAGCGACTGACCAGTGCGACACCTTGCCCAGAGATGGCTGCATCCACAGCAAGTGCCGTTTGGCTAAGCCGAAGACCCCGCTTACTTTGGTCAGTCATACCCCATTCCATCAGCACCTTCGGCCAAAGATCATGTGTGTCATGGATTTTCGGCAGTTGTGATAGTGTTTCAGGGTTGTTGGGATGCTGCGCGGATTCCACCAATCTGGGGGCAACAACGGCGATCACATCTTGTTTAAACAAAAGCGTTGCGTTTAGCGCCGCTCCAAACGGAGGCGATCCCTGTCTAATGGCGAGATCAATACCGTCACTGTGGAAACTCGACACTTTTTCGGTGGCCAGAATACGCAAATCGATCTCGGGATGTTTGTCAGAAAAGTCCGGCAGATTTGGGATAAGCCACTTTGAGGCAAAGGTTGGCGTGACACTGATCAGGACTTTGCCGGTTTCAGGCTTGAGTTGGGCTGTTGCGGAACGCAGGTCTGCAAATGCGACCGCTACCCTCTCGTGATAACTGCGGCCAGCAGATGTCAGGGCCAGTCCTTTGGGCAGCCGTTCAAAGAGCGTGATTCCAAGATGTGCTTCGAGCTGTCGTACTTGCTGTGCCACGGCCCCTTGCGTGACGCCCATCTCATCTCCCGCCGCACGAAAGCTCAGGCGGCGACCGGAAACATCAAAGGCACGTAGCCCGTTGAGGGGAGGAAGATGTGTCATTTGGCAATAGTATTTCTATTGTCAGGAAACATCAAATCTGAATCGAATAAACTGAGTGTCGAGGTTATTATGGAAATCAACAGAAATGGAGATGAACATGTCAGTAGAAAAAGTAGCCCTCATAACAGCAGGTGGCAGTGGGATGGGCGCAGATGCGGCGCGTCGGCTTGCAGCAGATGGGTTCAAGGTCGGTATCCTCTCATCATCGGGTAAAGGCGAAGCGCTTGGCACCGAACTTGGCGGCTTTGGTGTCACGGGGTCCAATCTGAATGCTGATGATTTGTCCGCCCTTGTTCAAGGCGCACAGGATCGGTGGGGCCGCGTGGATGTGCTGGTCAATTCGGCAGGCCACGGTCCCAAGGGCTCCGTTTTGGAAATCGACGATGACGATTGGCACCAAGGTATGGAGGTTTACTTGATGAATGTGATCCGCCCGACGCGGTTAGTCACACCACTTATGCAAGAACAGGGCGGTGGCGCGATCATCAATATCTCGACCTTTGCCGCGTTCGAGCCTGATCCTCTTTTCCCGACATCTGGCGTGTTCCGTGCCGGACTGGCGGCATTCAGTAAGCTCTATTCCGACAAATACGCAGCAGACAATATCCGCATAAACAACGTCTTGCCCGGCTTTATCGACAGCCTGCCAGAGACCGAAGACCGCAAGGCACGCATTCCTTTGGGGCGCTATGGGCACGCCGACGAAGTGTCGTCGCTCATCTCGTGGCTTGCCTCAGAGGGTGGTGGTTACATGACAGGTCAAAACCTGCGTATCGACGGGGGGCTAACCCGTGCCGTCTGATGTTGCGCTTGGCGCAACGTCCCGTGAACGACTGGTGTTTGCGGTCAAATGGACGGCATCTGCATTTCAAATCATGGGCTACACGGCGACAGCCTTTGGCTGGACGCCCTGGAACCTATACCTATTTCTGGTTGGTGTCCTAGGGTGGTTTGCTGTTGGTGCACTATGGAATGACAAAGCCTTGATGCTTGTTCACATCGTTGCACTAGGAGCCATGATCGTTGGTATGACCACCCGTTAGGCCCGTCAGCCGACATTCATGCAAACTGCAGCATCAAGCAAAATGGAATCCTTGCTGCCGTTAGCCGCATCGCAGCGATCCTGCCAAGCGATCTCGCCCCGACCAACATGAACGGCCCTTTGCGGACATCTGCCACCGACCCCGATGCTGCGCCGCGGCCCGTCGTTCCGGACATTCGACGCAGCCGCAAATCCGGGCGGTGGACAAATCTGTGTCGTACTGAGTGGAC
>CAJQNG010000018.1 GCA_905479635.1 uncultured Boseongicola sp.
TGCCGATCCATGCCGCAACTCTCGGCAGCCGTCTTACGGGACACCCCCTCCAAGACAAAAGCAATCGCCAAGAGCCGCCGCGCGACCCTGCCATCCTTCGCCCCACCAGCCGCTGCGCGTAAATCCTGCGCCGTCAGGTCATCGCGTGTAATCTTCACAGTCATTTCTGTCTCCCAATCGCCTGCAGCGATTGAGTCAGACTTCACAACGTTTGGGAATCCCAAAACGAGTCAAGCCAACAGTCCGTTGGTATAGGGCGTAGTTAGCCCAAATAGACTTCCATCGATGTAGGCCCCCTGAATGCGAAACCTTTGAATTTGACTGCCGCGCGATCGGCCAAACAAAGGGCGGGAAACCTTTCAAACAGCCTAGGCAGCACAATCTCGGCGGCCAGCAAGCGATAGACATAGACGCCAAGGCACTTATGCGCCCCTTCGCCAAAGGTCTGATGACTAAGGGGGGAGCGGTGGATATCAAAGCGATCCGAGGCATCCCAAAGGTCTTCGTCGTGGTTCGCCGATGCCTGAATGGCCATCACAGTCTCGCCTTCAGGAATAAGCAATCCGCGCATCACTAAGGCTTTCTTTACCATCCTTGGGCTGGCCTGAATGGGTGCAACCCACCGCAATCCTTCTTGGCAAGCGAGATCCCAATTCCCGCTGGCTTTGCAGTGGCGCAGTTGATCAGGGTTACACAGTAAGCCGTAGATCGTAGACAGCAGGGCATCGCGCGTTTCAATCACCGCGCCTCCTATGCAGATTTTCATGTTGGTCCTGATCTGACTGATCTCAAGGGGATCTGTTGCGTTGATCATCGCAGAAAGGACCGATCCATCCGGCGCAGCCCAATGCTGTTCTATCATCCGGTCAAAGCAGGCATTCATTTCTACGTTTGCCTGATCGCTGATTTTAAATATCTCTGAATCAAAGCTGCCATTCATCGCGCCGCGCACCAGCGAAGTCGCCCAGTCAAACAGCCGCTCTTCGCCCGCGCCATCCAGGCCAAGAACGGTTCTGAGATACCCAGCCGAGATCGGCGCTGCAAAGGCAGGCAACAGATCGACAGACTTATGAGCGGCAAGATCATCAAGCAACCGGTCGGTCAAACGCGCAAAGGCTGGCTTCCATCGCTGAATATGGTCCGGATCAAGCGCGGGTTCCATCGCGCGGCGTTCTTTCAGATGGGGGCATCCGTCCTTGCGCATCAGCGTATGACCACCAAACGCGCGCTGCATCGGGCTTGTTGAGTCTGTTGACCAGAAGTGTTCCGCATCGGTTTTGACGCGTGTTGTATCTTCAGCCTTGGTAAAAACAATGCGCCCACCAAGGGCCTGGAGCCTGACGATCGGGCTGCCCTTTCGCAGGCGGGCATAAACCTCGGAGGGTGCGTCTTCGAGCATCTCAAGAGTGGTCTGCGTGTCGACGGGAATATCGGCTCCGCTCAGGGTGTTCTCAGTCATCCGCCGCGGGTTCCGTTGAAATCAATACAGCACAATTAAGCGTATTGCTGACGGTACAGATTGATTTTGCCAGCTTTACGATTTGTCCGGCCACGGCGCTATCATCCACCAGATCACCGATAATGGTAACTTCCATCTTTTCGACCCGTCCTGGCAAATCAAGAGCCTTGGTTCCAGTCACTTTCACCGCGAAAGAGTGCAAATACGATTTGTGGTCCTTTGCAGCCCATTCGACCGATTTGACGATACAATAGGCAAGCGACGCCAGCAGCATGTCTACAGGTGTCCCGACGGGCGGGTGCAGGGACTTCTCTGACGCCGGATCAGACGCGTATCGCGGAGTTTCGGACCCATCAAAAAAGGCAAACACAGGACCAAAGGTTTTCGGCTTCGTTCTCACGTTCATTGGCGTTTTCCGGTCTCAGAAAAGAAGGTTTGGTAGATAAAGAGCGAGAATTGGGAACAGCGTTAGTATCACGATCGCGCACAAATGGATGAGCCAATACGGTACGGTTGCGTAGGCCACACGCCCCAAACTGACCTCGTTTTTCGTAAGCGCCGTCAGAACTGAAAGGTTCAGCCCGACCGGGGGGGTGATTTGACCGATTTCGATCACGATGGTGATAATCACCCCAATCCATATCGGATCAAAACCAAGACCCGTCAGCAACGGGAACACAACTGGCAAGGTCATGATCATCAAGGACAGACCGTCAAAGAAACAGCCCAGAATGAGATATATCAAGACCACGATCATCAGAACGCTGTATTTGCCGTACCCGCTCTGGGCGACAGTCTCTAAAATCTGTTGGGGCAGGCCTAGAATACTGACAGATTGCGCAAGGATTGTTGCCCCCAACACCAAAAAGCCGATCGACGAGAACAGCAAGACTGACTGATACACCGCCTCGATCAATTTGGTGAAAGTAAGATTACCCCAGATCGAGCAAATGAAAACGGCCAGCACCACGCCGACGCCAGCGGATTCCGTCGGTGTCGCTATACCGGCAACGATGGTGCCAATCACACCGACGATCAGGGTAAGCAGAGGCCAGATATGCCTGAATCCGACAAGGATTTCACCTACCGAGGATTTGTGCGGATCACGCGGGGCAATCGCGGGATTTCGGATGCACTTCACCAGAAGATACAGCATGAACATCGCCCCCACCATAATGCCGGGAATGATGCCTGCCGCAAACAACCTGCCGATAGATGTTTCTGTCAGTGCGCCGTAGATCAGGAAGGACAGACTGGGCGGGATCAAAAGGCCGAGCGTGCCACCACCTGCAAGACTGCCGACCACCGTGTCTTTGTCATAGCCGCGCTTTGACATCTCGGGGTAAGCGACCGATCCAACAGCAGCCGCTGTTGAAAGGCTTGACCCACTGACAGCGCCGAACAACGTGCAAACGGCGATATTGGTATGCAAAAGACCGCCGGGTATCCGGCGAAAAACAGGAGAAAATGCGGAATACGCTTTTTCGCTGATGCCACTGCGCAAAAGAATTTCACCCAGCAAAATAAACATCGGGACAGCGCTTAGAGTGAAAGAGTTAAAAACATTCCAAATCGCGTCAATCGCGACCGAGGTTGCCCCATTGGAATAGAATTGCAGTATGAAAAGGCCGGTAATGCCAAGGGCTGCGCCCAACGCCACGCCCGTTCCAGCGGTCGCAATAACGCCACCGACCAAGGTTAGCCAAAGTGACATCAGCGCGCCTCACCAGACGTTGGCAGTTTGCTTTCGGCGGTCTCTTCGCGCTCAAGGATGCCGACCAGGCGAGCAATCAGAATGGCACCGGTAAGAGCCAGGGACAGCGGCATCAAAGCCATCCACGGATAGAGCAGTATCCGAGTCGTTTCTGTTTTGAGGTTACGCTTGAAGGCAAATTCAAACCACGGAATGGTTTCCCAGATCAGCCAGCCGAAGAACCCGATGCCGACCACCAATCCTGCGACTTGCAGCGCAGCCCTGCTTTTACCTGTGACATACGTGGTGAGCAGTGAGACACGCACATGCTTTGATCTTAGCGTTACCATCGGTAGCCCAAGGAACAGCGCGACGCTTAACAAAAGGCCAACGACTTCTTCGGTAATATGCAGTGGTGAATTTGCAAATTTGCGCATCACGACGCTGGTGACAATAATGCCGACAATAAGTGTCAGGCCCAAAGCCGCCAGTGCCGCGAAGGCCAGGGCCAGATATTCCAGCCCCAGCGCAACGGTGTTTTTAATCCGCATCCCCAAGTATGCGCCTTAGCGCCCTAGTGCCTCAAGAACACGATCACGGTAAGCTGGTGCATTGCCACCCGCTTCTTCGGCCAGCATCTTCCATGTCTCAGTGACGGAGGCCACGAACGTTTCGCGATCTTCATCCGAGTAATCCTCACCCCAGATGATGCCGCCTTCAGCCAGCTTGGCTCGGGCGTCCAGTTCACGCTGATAATCGGCCTCGTACTGGTTCGTCCGTTCCCACAAATCTTCGGCCGCCTCGGAAATCGCTGCTTTGACGGTGTCGTCGGTCTTTTCCCAACGATCTGTCGAGACGCCAATTACATAAGGGCCAGAGGCCATCGGGTAAAGAAAAGACGCATATTTCGAGACTTCCTGCAAAGACACGGTATGCGCATAAAGAGCCGGATAAAGTGCGCAATCCACGACGCCAGTTTTCATGGCGACATACATTTCTTCTTGCGGAATGATCTGTGCGGACACACCAAGACGGGTAAAGGCTTCAACCTGATCGCGTGCCCAGACACGCAGCTTTTTCGACTTAAGGTCTTCGATTGTCCGGACAGGCTCTTCGCGGCAAAATACCGATACAGATAACATCGGGATTGCAACGTAACCCACCGAGGCGACGTCCCATTCAGCGAACTCTTCTTCATAGATATCACGAACAGTCGGGATCGCTTTTTCGAACTCTTCGATAGAGCCGATGGTGCCCTGAACCACGACAGAGCTGAGCGCGGGCGCGTCACGGCCCAGATAGTTTGCCCACATCAGGCTCATCTCTACCGCGCCCTTGGGCAAGAACCGAAGTGTGTCTGTATTGGGAAGACCCAAAGAGCCACCGCTATAAAGCTTGAGGGATGTCTCTCCGCCAAGCGCGGCGTTCACTTCAGAAACGAACTGCTCAAGCTGCGCAGATTCCGGACGCGTTTCCGGAAGAAAATTGTTGAAACGCCATTCCTCTGCTGAGGCCGCAGACATGCTGAGGCCAACACCGGTCAGACCGATCGCGAAGCGTTTGAAGATCTCGTTCATATTATTTCCCCTGCTGAACACGTTAAACTTCCAGAGCAATACATAGGATTTGCGAGAAACCGTCACCCCATTTCTTGAAGTAGACCAGCATTATGGGTGAATTTCTTGCCTTGAAGCCATGGGAATCGCTCTATGAGAGGTGGTCCATGCGTCAGAAAGCAGCCGACAATCTTTTGGCTTCCATAATCATAAGGCTTTTCCGCGTCTCACTGAATAGATGTGTTGCGACAATGATGATAATATTTGAGAGTAGTCCATGTCGCTTCCTTTCAATGCTCGGAATGAGAACTTGTTTGCATTGATGAGGATAGCGGCGACCCGACCTGTATCTTGTCAGCCAAACGGGTGACGCACATCCATTCTTTGGCCTTCTGTTCGCTTTATCGCTGACCACAATGGGCTCGTAGCTGCCATTCGCTGCGGACTGCACAAACGACTGCTATGCGGAACTTTCCAGTCGTTGGGCTATCAACTCGACGGGTTCCTTGAGGAGGCTGCCAGACTGGTTTCCTGATTTTTCTTAGTGAGGATGGAAGGAGCCGAAGTGGCTCCTCCTTCTGAAATTTGATTGAAAAAAACTCGCGTTAGAACGAGCCTGTCGAAGCACCGGCTGTTCGCCCAACGACATCGGTAAAGCTGCTACGCGCCGAAGTTCTTTCGCCTATTTCAAATTCTAGCCCAAAAGCAATGACGTCCGCATCAACAGAATCCACGGATAGGTTGCCATACGATGCAGCAATATCTACCGAGTCGGTAATTCCGTACTTGGCGCCTACGCTGTATGCGTCGGCGTCGCCTCCGCCGTCAAATGAAAGATTAGCGTAACCTGCTGTAACTGCGAACTTTGTCGAGATGTTAAAGCTGGTGTCGAAAATCAAAACATCGAAGCCGTCAAAATCGACGTAGCTGGCATAGAACTCATAGGTGTCGGCATCGTAGTCAGCGTAGAGAGCCAAGATATCCGTGTCGTCCAATGTAAGAAGCTCGGCTCCAATTGTGCCATTCGGAGAGACGTCAAAAGACGCAAATACAGCAACCGGTTCGTCTTCAAGATCATCGCTGTCACCAATGGATGCGCCCACCGCAACGGAACCTGTCTCGTACACCGCAAAAATGGAATTCAGTGAAGCATCGATGCCTTCAAAGTCAACGCGTGCATGTTCCAAACCCAATGAGAGCCCATTCGTGAATGTGTATTCTGCCGCGATCGCGCCAATATCTGTGTCGAAATCCTCAACTGAAACGCGGGCGATATCACCCGAAAAGGTGAACGAGTCCACTACAAATTCAAAGCCACCACCGTAGATTTCGCCGTCCACATCGTCCACATCTACGCCATCGAAACTTAATTCCGCTGTCGATGCGTAGAGTTGTCCGTAGGTTAACTCTTGTGCGCTCGCGCTTGATGCGATGAGTGCTGCGAAAGGTGCTACTATTAATGCTTTTCTCATATTCCAAAATTCCTGATTTTTAAGCGTGGGTAATCCTATTGAATTACCCCAGTCGCCTTGCAGCAACTGGGGCAGATCATTTTACACACGAGACACCACCACTCACGACGACGCCTCGAAATGCAGACTAGGGTGTATGAGCGCCTTAAATTGTCAACATGATAATTGGTGGAATGACAATTTCTTACTCACTCTTCCCCTAATGTGTGATAAACATGTGCGGGACCCATCGGCGTATCGGACATATGAACAAAATTTCCGCACTTTTTGAACTGCGTAGCATGCTGCGCGAAATGGAGCACGAGGTCGGACTCCACACACTGACCGCAGTGGAGATGGACGTGTTTCTTGCCGCACATGCCTTATCTGGAGCGCATGGAGAGGTCGTTACGTCCGACGATATCCGAAGACATGATTTGACCTCTGGGATCGCGCAGGCCACATATCACAGGGCGTTGCGTTCCTTATTGTCCCAGGGTTTTCTCGAAAAAGCCGAAGGTTATAAGTCGACGCACTATTTGGTGCGCAGTGATCTTACCCATTAACCGACAGGTGTTTCTGATTATGTGATTAGTTCGCCCTGAATAACTCCTATCCGGCTGATTTTGTTTGGAAATAGCACGATTTTGTTGGGCTAGAGTTGCAGGGTTTGGTATTATGGAGATAGGAACCCTGCAATTTCGAGCCACGATATGAAGCCAAGAAAACCACCCGTAGACCAAGACGACCTCCTGCGCGCCCGTTTGGTCGAAATGATCGACATGCGCCATGAACTTGTGAAGCTCGCCGCCCTGATCGACTGGGAAGTCTTCGAGCGGGAATGGTCCGGGTTTTTCCCGTCGCATACCGGTCGCCCAGCCACCTCACCGCGTTTGGTCGCGGGACTGTGCTATCTCCAACATGCATTTGCGCTTTCGGATGAGGCGGTCGTGGCGCGGTGGTC
>CAJQNG010000019.1 GCA_905479635.1 uncultured Boseongicola sp.
GACGCCGGCTCGGGAGGAGGGAGAAATGGGAGGGAAGACGCCTTTGACGTCACATGTTTCCGAGACATACTGCACCTTTTACTTAGCGAGAGCCGCCAATTTCCAGGACGGCCAGTCGCAACTCATTACAAACACATGCCAGGCACACACTCTGCCCCGCGATGCTCACTCTACCAAAGAAAGCTGCACCGGCAAAATTGTGGGCTTGATTGATAACCTTTCGTGCAAAATCTCTACTATACCCGCTGATTGTTTCTAAAATACCGCTACCCGCGCAAATCAGGATCAATGCGGGCTCTTAAAAGACCTGCGCCGCGCAATGCTCCCACGGCCGCTATGCGGACGAAAGCGTCAGTCAAATAGTTGAAGCATGATGCCCCCCATCGGCCGAATAGTCCGTCATGCCCGCAATTCCTGGGCCATTACTGACTAGAGCCGTGGGCCCCGGTGGTCGGATGTTCAGCGCCGGATGCGGCTGGGTGTGTTTAGACTCTCTATGCTTGGCACTTCATGGCTTCCGGTCTTCCAAAAACACGTAAGCTTGGTTAGGGAGACGTTGCCAATCCACTGGCGTTCGAACATTCTGAACTAAGGTCGGCTAACGCCGGATGACCCCATACTTCGAAGCAACCAATTTCAGCCCAGTCCGCGTATTTCAAGGCAATAGAAACTATTGCCCGAGGAGAAGAAGCATGGTTCCGCGTAATTATCCAAACGATATGAAGGTTCGACATTGGCCGGCATATGGCTTGGCACTCACCCTGATTGCGCTGCTGTTACCTCAGCCTGCAACCGCACTGGATGCTGTGCTGGACGTCAAAGAGAACCCAGGAGATCTGCTGATGTACCTCCATCGTCCTGCCGAGTTCCGAGCCGGTTTGCCAGTGGTTGTCGCACTGCATGGCTGTTTGCAGACGGCTGCCGACTTTGACGACGAAACCGGCCTGGTGGCCCTTGCCGAAGAGACGCCTTTCCTGCTCTTGCTGCCTGAACAACGCCCCGAGAACATGTCCCGCAGATGTTTCCGCTGGCATGACGCAGATAACAACCGGAACGGAAAAGGCGAAAGCGCATCAATCCTGGCGATGATCGATAATGTCCTCGCTACTCAAGGCGCCGATCCGGACAAGGTATTCGTTTTGGGGTTTTCCGCAGGCGGTGCAATGGCGAGCGTCCTGATGGCGAACTATCCGGGCCGTTTTGCCGGCGGAGCCGTGCTGGCTGGCTTGCCGTTTGACTGCAACCGGCCCACTTCCGATTATGATGTTATTTGGAACGCGCTGCATTACAGTCCCTTTGTTCCAGATGGATCAGATGCCATCTATGCCTGCGGCATCGGCGGTTACGAGCGAACCGATCGAGATGCCGAGGAATGGGCCAGTTTCGTGACGCAGAGTGCCGCGGATATCCCAGATGATTGGCCTTTGATTTCCCTTTGGCAGGGCACCGGGGACGAAACCGTCGATCCCGACAATCTCCAAGAACTGACGGAGCAGTGGACGGCGGCTCAGGGTATTGACGCCATTGTGGACGAACGCCAGGAAGTCGGTGGTGCGACACGTGAACTCTATCGCGACCAAGCGGGTAATCTGCGTCTCGAGACCTGGTCGCTGCCGGACTTCATCCATGCTGTTCCAATTGACGTTGATGGCTCCACCCCTGTTTGCGGACAGGAGACGGACTTTGTCAAAGATGCGGGGGTCTGTGCCATTCGCCACATCATAGATTTCTGGCGCTTGAAATGATGCGGCGCTGGCTCGCAGGCCCGACTAGTGACGGTATTATCAGAAAAAAAATTGGCTTTAAACGGGTAGGTCCGTTCATACCGTAAAACGCTCCTTGGGGCGTTAGGGAATGGCAAACATGTAGAACTTCATTCTCGCCAGGCGCAATATAGATGGATATCAGGCTCCAATTTTAACTGCTCGGCACATCTCCCTGAAATTCGAACACATCCCCGGGCGACGTCAGCATAATTGTCTCCTATTTCGGGGAATTACAGCGGATAATGGAACTACCTGAGTGGAAACAGACCGCTTCGCAACGCCTGCAATGCGGAGCTGAGTTTCCGAATACCTCTTCCTTGAATGGCTACCAGTATCGACAAAGGTTGCCGTGTTTGCCGTTTTTTGCGGGCCCTGGCGCGGGCACTGCCGTTTGCAATAATAGAGCCATGCTTTGGGGCTTCAGAGCGTCTTCAGATATTCAAGGAGAGCGGCGCGCGCCTGATCATTTAACGCGTCACTGTAGGTATGACCGGCGTTTCCATACCCTCTCAGTGTTGTGTCATAGATTTGGCGCCGTGCCTCTGGGTCTTTCTCCGCCCCCTGCCCCAAATTCAGCGCCTCATGCTCCCACCCCAAGATGTCCGGATCATAACGACGGGGATCGGTTTGGTGCCGCCAGTACTTGGGCCTTAGATCGCTAAACAGCAACGCGGCCATGCTCGGCACGGAGCCGTTGTGCAGATACGGAGCCGTTGCCCAGACCCCATCAAGGGGGGGCGCAATATAGCCGGGTGCCGGCGCGGTGCTATGGATATCACCATAGGGAGAGCGCGCCACCCAGTCGAAGAACCTATCCCTTGAGCCATCTGTCGCGTCGCTGGCATAGGCGGCATCGGTCCCGACCTCGTCGACGGGATATACCCTGTTGGGAAAGGTTTCCTCCTCGCCATAACTGCCGTGGCAGGCGCTGCATTCGCGAACAAAGATGCCTTCGCCCTCTGCAGCGAGGCCCGTGTCAATCGCAAACGGAAACTCCGGGGCCTCGAGTGACACGATGTAGGCCCGAATATCCGCCGCATAGGAATCGATCTCGGCAACTTCCTTTGTCCCGTCGATACACAGCATCGATGCGAGAAGCATGAACCGCGCATGGTCGCCTCTGCCGACGGTGGTGTAGAACATCGCGTTCTTCTTGCTCATACCCCACCATGGGGGCACGCTGATCGGCAGTGGGTCCACTGGGGGCGGGTCGATCAGGGGTATCTGCGACCATGCGAGCGTCTCTGGATCGAGATGCGCCATCAATGCCCAGGTAAGGTTCGGCGCAGGGTTCACGCCTACCGTCTTCGTCTGAACGTAGGGGGCTATGCTGTCGATGCGGTCGGCCCAGTGCTGCCACGCCTTCGTCTCTGCCTTTCCCTGCACATAGTTCCCAGCCTGCAGCACCAGCCGGCTCGGGTCCTGGGTGAAGTCCCCAAACGCGTTGCCAAGCCCCAGGATAAGCTCGCCGTTGATCCGGTCTGCATGGCACGTCAGGCAATTGTTCGAGACGATCTCGACCCCGTCTTCGTTCACATGGGAGGTGAGTGCAAAAGGCAATTCTGCATTTCGGCCTTCGCGTCCGGTAACCAGTGCGTCCGGTTCTGTCTGCGGATTAAGCCGCAGATACGCGCCATATGGAATGCCGCAACTCACATAGGGGGCGTTCAGGAGCGCGTGGCGGCCCGCATCACGAGCGCCATCGCGTTGTGGCGCGGCGGGCACCGGCCCAGTCGGGGAGCGGTACTGGTCCGCGTCGATTGCCGTGTTCGGGGCCTCTCGCCAACTGACCTGCCAGACGGCGCCCGCAAATGCCAGGACGGCCACCACGATCAAGCTGAAAAGGGTCGACATCCGGGTCATGGCGCTGAGTAACCCGTCAGTTGCAACGTCCCAACACCCGACACAACCGTGTCCGCGCGACGGCCACTGCTCTGAACCATCCCGCTCCAGACCGGAACCGCAGTGTCGAATGCCTGCGCGTCAGCCAGGGGCGCTATTGTAATGTCGAGGTTCGGGCCGAGAAGCCGCCATTCGACCGGATATTCTGCACCCGTTACCGGGTCTCGCCACGTCCTGGAGGATGTCATCTGCAGGCTCTCTCCGTCCAGAAGCGACGCCGTTCCATCGGGCGAAACGACGAAGCCGCTCAAGACGGGTGCTCCTGCGCCATCGATACGTCGTGTGCGGATCACCGACAGGTCGGTCCCGTCGCCTAGCTGAAGCTGCAGGCGATCCGAGGCCACCGGGCGCATGCCGGGCAGCGGAAGCTCTCCCCAGACGTGATCAAACCATGCCGACCCTGTGACGGTCTCTTCGCCCAGGCCCTGATCTATGGTGCCTTCCACCGCGAGCCGCGTCATCGAATATCCAACAAAGGGGGCGCCAGCATCGTCAGGGGTTAGGGCGAGGGTGGGCTTTTCCGGCCGCATGACGAGGTCAACGACGGCCTTGTCCAGCACCGTGGCGTAGAGCGTCATGTACGACCCGGACTCATCGCTGTCGAAGCGGAGAAACCAGTTGTCGAGGCGAAGCTCCTGGGCGCTTGGATCATACCCTGCAAGGCCGCGCGTGCCACGCCCGAAACGCTCCTCGCCAAAAGCATGCTCTACGAAAGTATTTAAAATGGCGACGTGTCCTCGGTTGATTTCGCGGACGTCCCAGATCGATGTCGGCGGCGGTGCGTCGCCAGATATGATGCCAAGCCGGAGAAAGGAAAACTGAAACCCCAGTTCTTTGCCGTCCTCATTCCTCAGATGGGTCGCGACATGCCAGCTTTCTGTTCGGGAATTGGTGTGGTGCCCATGGTCCTTGGGGAGGTCTAACTTCCAACTCGGCGACGGCCCTTGGAAGCCGTCACTCGACACCTCCATGAGGGCTGACAACAAGTTAGCTTCGTCGGCATTGCTCGATGAAGTTCTCTCCACTTCGGACGGCGGCAGTGCCCAGTAGAGTGCACCGGCGACCGCGAGCACGAGTGCCAAAAGAATGATGTTTCTTGAAATAGGCCGCCTCCAGAAGCTTGTCCTACTGAGAAGACTAGTCTCTGTGAGACGAATGTGAAGAGGCGGGCGAGCCAATAGGCTGCGAAATGTTTGGCTGGCGATGATGAGACCGGTTCTCAGGTTCGCGACTGAGGCGGAGTCAGGGCTCCCCTATCCGCTCGGCGACCAGTTCCTGCAAGCGCCAGAGACCCTGATCATGCATACCGCGCGCCTCAAGTTGAGTAACCGTGTTCAGGAGATAATCGGCGCCAGTTCCCAGATGGCCGCAGCTTTGCGCCAGAACATCGGCAACCTCTTCAGGTGTAAGATCACCGGCATATTGTGGCGACTCGCTGTTCATCACGAAAGCCAGCGCCGACACCGGCCCCTAATCCGTCTCTACCGTCAGCCAGCGTGGAATGTTTGTGATCGGCTTAACTGTGAACTCGCGTCGGAACAGCTGGTTGAACTGTGTCTCCAGGTCCGTGTCAGGCAATTCAAACAAGACGCCCTGACATTCGCCACCGCGGTCAAGCGACATCATAAGCCCTGGATATTCCGGCGATCCGCGAAATCGCCATTGGCGGAGACAGAACGAACGGCGCCAGTCCCGCAGAATACCGCCCTGCTCCCCGCGATGCTCGATCTCTGGCCTCCAGATCAAGGAACCGTATGCAAATAACTCAGTCGGTTTATCCGGTGCCGGGTACGAAGCCAGAACGCGGCCCACCCAGTCGGCGTAGTCTTCGTCTGTCTGGGGCTGCAAACCTGGTGGCTGCCCGCGGTCCTCAATTTCCCGATGAACCCGCGCAACATGCGCAGGTGTCAGCGATAACACTCTAGGGCCGTGTTCCATTGAGTTTCCTTATCTTTCGCCGTGCGCTTGCGTCGACGAACCAGAAACTGAAAGAAACTTTGGGGCTCGCGCGGGGCTCCAAGCCAGCGCCTCCTTGAGAGGCCGCAGTGTGGGTAATTATAGCGGGAAGCCGGGCTTGATGCTTTGGCGTTCTTTACTGACACTCTCTTCGCCGAACTCCTTCCATCGGACGCTGTAGCTCCATATTTCGAGCCCGGCGGCTATATCAACGTCATGGACGATGATGACAACGGACGTGTGTGCGATAACTACGGCGTTAATTATGATCGCCGTGTCGAGCTAAAGCGCCGTTACGCCCCCGACAGCTTTTTTCGGATTAACCAAAACATCGCTCCGTGAAAGAATGGTAGAGTGACCTGATAAACCTGCCTCCAAAGGTGCCTTGCCGTGACCTTGGAGGCAGAGTGTCTCTCCCCCTCGCTTTTCGACCGATTTCGTAATGTCTAAATTCTCTGGGGACTGCGGCGACAAGAGGCCATGGCTCACACGTCCTCTTTCCAAAGAATTAAAGTCTTGCGTGACCGGTTCATACCACCGGATGACGCGATAATTAAAACAGAGCAATTTACAAAAAGTTGCCCTGACAGCTATTATGTGAAAGCGAATTCAGCTCGCCAACAGCCAGCTCAAAGCTGACCGCAAATGGGCTCCAAAGAAAACGTGACCAAAACCGATACTCAAAGTGGGCCTTCGACCGTTTGGGTCAGGTAATCAAGCGGCTCGATTTTTTTTGGGTTCGCAAGCATTAAAGGCAATTGCAGCCTGGCAGGTATGCAACGGCCAAATTTTCGAATTTGAAAATATCAATACAGTATGATCATCATGCGGTATTAGTTTGATTGAGTTTCCAAACTTCACTGTGTTCCGAGTGGGCTGTTTCGAACTTAAAAGGGAGAACTTAAAATGTCGCAATTAGAATTCTATACCGGCCTTTCCGCGCTTTGGATCGCTGTGGCCTGGGTGCCTTATATCATCGACAGGATCATGGTGCGTGGGCTGATGGGAGCCCTTGACAATCCAAGTCCGGCTTTGGCTCCCCAGTCAGCCTGGGCGCTGCGGGCTAAAGCCGCGCATAAAGTGGCGGTCGAAGCCTTCGTCGCATTTGCACCGCTTGCGATCCTCGCAATGATACGAATTCCCGACGACACATACCCCGGACTGTTGGCGTTGACATTCTTCATCGGCATTTTTGGGCACTATGTCATCTATACCTTGGGGATCACCATCCTGAGAACGCTTAGTTTCGCTCTGGCTGCGCTATCAACTCTTGGGTTGGGGCTGCGGGTGCTGGGCTGGATCTGAACTGGACTTACGCCCACAATCCACACGGACTGTTCGTAAC
>CAJQNG010000020.1 GCA_905479635.1 uncultured Boseongicola sp.
TCGTTTTTCGCCATAGGAAGGGAGTGACGGCACCTTAGTCACCGACCGCACCACATTACACTTGTTGCATTGCAGCGAAAAAAGCGGATGTTCACAAACGGCGCCTTCGCCGATCAGATAAGCGACGCTCTAGTTGCACAACGTAGTAGACTGGGAACCGACCACTTGCCCGCGATACCATCGTCCCGATGCATTTGGGGCCGTTGATGCACTACCAAATAAGCAGGACCATTCGCTGAGGTCTTCTCGATCTTCGGGCGTGAGGCAATGAGCTAGCGGAGGACAAGAACCGGCCGCTTACTCAAAGCGATAACCTCGGCGGTCTGGCTTCCGAGTAGCATCCTTTGGAGCCCGCGGCGGCCATGCGATGCCATGACAATGAGGTCGCACTCTTCAAGCTCTGCGGTGTTCATGATGCCTTCAGCGGGCTTGCTATCCTTAACGTGCCGGGTTTCGGAGACCACACTCGTTGACGCCGCCCGGTTCGCTGCCTTCTCGAGAATTGCCTTAGCAGAACGCGCGACTGCGTCTTCGTAGACCGCAATCGCATCAAGTGTTCCCGCTTGGACATCGTCGGCCATCTCAAGCGGGGACCAAGGCTCTGTCACAGTCACAAGGACGATTGTAGCCCCAACAGATTCAGCAAGTCGGAGGCCGTGCTCGACTGCCTCCCCGGCTAGGTCAGAGCCGTCTGTTGCGATAAGAATTTTACTATACATGGTTCGCTCCCTTCAGATTAGCAGAGGTTCCGATACGTGGCCGCTGGCGCGGCATAGGAACAATCTCGCAGGAACGCGGGGCCCTGAACATGATCTTGGTCAAGGACGGATTTCCGCTTCGGGCCAATTATGTTGAAAAACTCCAAAATCTGAAAATCCCAAATTCCCGTAAAAACCTCAAATCGTGTCAAAGTCAGCTAAGATAGTGAACCAGGCGACGCGACGCGGCCTAGCAAGATGAAAAAGTGTGTCACACGAAAAAAACCGACTTGCAATGAATCTCAACTTGTCCCAAATACCACGTCAGACGCCAACGCACGCACCTCTGACCGGTGGCATTCAACACACAAGTGTTTATGTAGCGACGGTAACGTCTCCCTTGAACCTGAGCGGTCTATTTGGCCGAGTTTACTGGAGATGAACGATGAATGCGCATGTCTCGCCAATGGTGGGGTCTATTCCCAGTACGACCCTAGACCGCCTTGACGCCTATTTGGCCAACCATAGCTTTGATAAGCCGACATTGATTATGGATCTGAACCAGGTCGAAGCCCAGTACCGGGCTTTAAAATCTGGACTTGGCCGCGCCACAATTCACTATGCGGTGAAAGCGAACCCAGCGCGTCAAATTCTGTCTCGCCTAGCGACCCTCGGCTCGCGTTTTGATGCCGCGTCCCGCGCTGAGATCGAAATGTGCCTCGAAGTCGGTGCGCATCCGTCTGAAATATCCTTTGGCAACACCATCAAACGCGCCTCGGATATTGCATGGGCTGCCAATCAGGGCATTGTCCTTTTTGCCGCTGACGCAGATGAGGAGCTGGAAAAGCTTGCCCAAAACGCGCCCGGTGCTTCTGTATACATCCGATTGCTGGTGGACGTATCCCAAGCGGACTGGCCCCTCTCGCGTAAATTTGGCTGTGACCGGGACACAGCTTTGCGGCTGTTGGGTCTCGCCAAGTCCCTTGGGTTGAACGCTGTTGGATTTTCGTTCCACGTCGGCTCCCAGACAAGGCGGGCCGAAATGTGGGGCCCAACCTTGGATACACTTGCCGCAATCTGGGCAGATGCCAGAAATGCCGGACACGCTCTCACAATGCTCAATATTGGGGGTGGGTTTCCTGCCTTCTACGGCGAGGACATTGACGCACCAACAGCCTACGCCGCCAAAGTAATCGAAATGGTCGAGGCACGGTTCCCTCATGTCGCCCATATTATGGCCGAGCCCGGCCGCGGCATGGTAGCAGAGGCAGGGGTTATTGCAGCCGAGGTTTTGTTGGTAAGCCGTAAATCAGACCGTGACATCCACCGATGGGTATATCTTGATATAGGGCGCTTCTCAGGCCTGGCGGAAACCGAGGGCGAAGCCATTCGATACCAGTTCGAAACACCGCGCGATGCTGACCCGTCAGGGCCTTGTATCGTGGCCGGACCAAGTTGCGACAGCGCCGATGTTCTCTATGAAAAACGCACAGTTGCCCTGCCGCTCACGCTCAAATCCGGTGACCGTGTCCTGATCCGCAATACTGGTGCATACACCACAACCTATGCATCTGTCGGCTTCAACGGTTTTCCACCGCTAGATCTTGTTGTGATCTGACGATCAAAACGCTTGCGTAGGAAACGCACCAATCGAATTTTCCAAATTGTGGTCACTTCGTCTGAGGGCCGTCGCAATGCTCACACCGTTGTTATCTATAGCTCAGAGGGCGATACAAACCCTTGCTGCGCGCGTTTGGTGAATGGTCTTGGCGCGTTAGCACCGAAAGCGGTCTTTGGATTATCTTTCACGAACGGCAGATTTGTCCGGAAGCTGTGTGAAAACTATCGAAAGCTTTTTCAAATGCCAAAAATTGCCAGATTTAGGCACGCTCTGGTCGAGCTGAACCATCAAATTAGCAACTCCCGAAAACGAGCGGCGCGAAATCATGAAGAATCCCGAGTTTTCACACAGCCTCTCCGCATAGCTGACATCGGGGATGGTCGCAGCGAATGACGTGTAAGTACGGGGCGGAAGCCCTGCGTAGCCCGCGGCAAGGTTTCCTCGTTCGGCCAGCCATGGTATCTTCGTCGTTTCAGGAGGAGGCTGTCATGACGAAAATGCAACTGCATCACGTGTCGTATCCAGTTAGGGATGTTGAGGCGTCAGCCGCCTTCTACGAGGGTCTCTTCGATTTGACGCGGTTGTCTCGTCCACCATTTCCGATACCGGGAGTCTGGCTTGGTTGTGACGATCGCCAAGTCCATCTCGTCTTCAATGAATCTGGGACATATCGCGCTACCACATCACCTGATATCGCCGATGTTCACTTCGCATTCCGGACGGATGACTTCGAGGGAATGGTTGAGCGCTTGAAGGCGGCTGGATTTAGCGATGACCTGCCGGAGAATGACAGAAAACGAGTACTGATCATTCGCGAAGGTCTTGCCGGCTTTCCGCAACTCTATCTGCTTGACCCGGACCTCAACACCATCGAGGTGAACGCAGCCCCGATGTAGAAAAGTATTGCGGCAGCACTGTCCTCGCAACAACCGCTAAGTCCGCAACTCGGTCATAAGGGTCATAAAACTCGCTGCCGGCGCAACCAATGTCCACTTCTCTATCGCGGCCTATGTCAAGAGTGGGCTGATCAATTCATCTTATGTTCCTTCTTTACTTGATCTGCCTTGCGGATGTGCCGTCACGGAGCTCGTGCTTCTCTTCGAGGTCAGCGTGTGGCCGCCTCATGATGGGGTAAGAAGGATGGAGTGGTTCAATCTTTTGGGCGCCCTTACTGCAAACGCAGCAGGATCTGCGGCCGTTGCGAACTCGCTCCACCCGTCGTCCCCGTGAGGACATCATTCTGCCGAGGCAGATCTCGGGATCACGGCCTGTTTGTCAGGCCGCCTTTGCAGCGCTGTTGGTGAAGCGGAAGTCGGTACCATCGATCCACATGCGGTGGAGAATGACGGCAATGCGCCTAGCAAGTGCGACGGTCGCGCGCCGCATACCGCGCCGCTGTGCAACCCGCATCGCCCATGCCTTAAGCCACGACCATTTCCTGGAATGGGTGAGCATCGACTGTGCCGCCTCATAGAGCATGGTCCGCAGCATGGCGTCACCGCATTTGGAGATGCCGCCATCATAGTCGATCTCGCCGGACTGGTATCGCTTGGGCGTCAGACCGGCATGTGCGCCGACATCCCTGGAATGCACAAAGCGGTGCGGCTGATCAACCGATGCTCGGTAGGTCAGTGCAACAACCGGACCAACGCCCGGGACTGTCATGAACCGTCGGCATACCGGATCGGCGCGCACCATATTGAGGAGCATCTTGTGAAGGATCGCCAATTGCTGACGCATCACCTGCCGGACCGTCAGCAGAGGATCGACGATTGCGGCCAGTCTGGGGAAACTTTCAACCAACTCGCGGATCCGCGCTTCGTAATTCCGCGCGCTGACAACACCGACCTTCAGGCCGAAGTTGCGCAGCGTGCCGCGCATGTCGCACTCGATGTCGAGCAATTTGCGTTGGAGCAGCTTGCGACTGGTCAGCAGCATTCTTTGTTCCTGAGCGGCCAGCGTTTTTACATGCACCGGCTTGAACAATCCCACGCGCATCATCTGGGCGATCCCGCGGGCGTCATTGCGATCACTCTTATTGATCTGCTGGGCCTTGAGCAGAGCCTTCATGTGCCGTGTCTCGACGCATATGACAGGCAAGTTCGCCTCGGTCAGACCATTCACCAGCCATTGCGACAATGGTCCCGCCTCGATCCCAACCCGGACATAACCGCCACCGACCGTGGTCAGCAGTTCAACTAGGTCATCCGGCTCGGTTGGAACTTTGCGCTCGCAGATCACCTTGCCGACTTCATCGACAACGCACACCGCTGTCTCTTGCACCGATACATCCAAACCTACAAAATGTGTCATCGTGCTAACTCCCTCCTTGATGCTCAAGGCCAGGATGA
>CAJQNG010000021.1 GCA_905479635.1 uncultured Boseongicola sp.
TGACCGTTGAAGGACTTGACCTCTTTGCCCTCGGCGATGACCGTGCCGACACCCGTTTTGGTGTAGAAGCCGGGAATACCACAACCACCAGCGCGCATGCGTTCGGCCAACGTGCCTTGTGGGTTAAACTCAAGCTCCAACTCACCCGACAGATACTGGCGCATGAATTCAGCGTTTTCGCCCACATAAGACGACATCATCTTTTTGACCTGCTTGGTCTGCAACAAGATGCCGATACCAAAGTCATCTACGCCCGCGTTATTGGACGCAAACGTCAGGTTTTTAACGCCGCTTTCTTTGATTGCTTGCAAGAGAAGCTCGGGGATGCCGCAAAGACCAAATCCGCCGGCTGCAATGAGCATATCATCGCGCAAGACGTCCTCCAGGGCCATAGTGGCATTGGGAAAGACTTTTTTCATGCGCGATCTCCTCTGTATCTGTCGCGAGAGGGTTTGACGCTAGGTCTGCTCAAAGTCAATCGCCGCAGTGCAGCGCTATCAGGACGCTTTCTTCTTGCGGGCCGGTTTCTTCTTGCCCTTGCTGCCGGCTTTTTCGTTGATCAGTTCCACAGCCATCTCAATTGTAAGAGCCTCGGGATCGGTGTCCTTGGGCAGGGTCGCATTGACCTTTTCCCATTTCACGTATGGTCCGTACTTTCCGTCCATGATGGCAATCGGACCGCCGCTTTCGGGATGTTCGCCCAGATCTTTCAATGTTTTCGCCGCCCCGCGCGCGCCCCGTGACGCCAGCTTTGCCGCGATCAGCTCGACAGCACGGTTCATCCCAACGCTCCAGACCTCGTCAATGCTTTCCAGGTTGGCGTTGACGCCGCCGCGATCGGACGTGCTTTCGGCGTATTTCAGGTAGGGGCCATAGCGCCCGATATTCGACCAGATCGGCACACCGTCTTCTGGGTGCGGTCCGATTTTTCTCGGCAGCGACAGAAGTTTAAGGGCCTGTTCGAGTTCAACATCCTCGGGCGGCCAATCCTTGGGGATCGACTGACGAGGTGGTTTCTTGTTCTCCTCGGTCAGTTCACCGCGCTGGACGTAGGGGCCAAAACGGCCCTTGTGGACCCAGATGTTGTCGCCAGCATCCTCGCCGAGCATTTTGCCCTCGGGCGGGATTGAGCTTTCGGGTTCAGACCCCGGAGGGCCGAAGGCACGTGTGTAGCGGCATTCGGGGTAGTTCGAGCAGCCAATGAAAGCGCCGCCGGATCGAGCCGTGCGCATCGAAAGACGTCCCAAGCCGCAGTTCGGGCAAAGCCGCGGATCGCCGCCTTCTTCTGTCGGCGGGAAAAGGTGTGGTTCGAGAACCTCATTTATCTTTTCAAGGACTTCGGTGATCCGAAGATCGGCTGTTTCTTCAATTGCAGCTTTGAAATCACGCCAGAACCGCGCCAGGACATCCTGCCATTCGCGGCTGCCAGCTGTGATATCGTCAAGCTCTTCTTCAAGGTTCGCGGTAAACTCGTAGCCGACGTAACGGCTGAAATAGTTCTCGAGGAAGGCAATGACAAGACGGCCTTTGTCCTCGGGGAAAAGGCGGTTCTTGTCTTTGTGGACGTAGCCACGATCCTGAATTGTTGTGACGATCGAGGCATAGGTCGACGGGCGACCGATGCCTAGTTCTTCCATCCGTTTGACCAGCGTGGCTTCTGTGTAGCGCGGCGGCGGTTGGGTGAAATGCTGCTCGGGCGAGACGGCTTTCTTGTCGGTCTTTTCGCCGTCCATGATCTGTGGCAAGCGTTTGTCATCGTCGTCGACAACATCGTCGCGGCCTTCTTCATAGACGCGGATGAAGCCGTCAAACAGCATGACCTGACCGGTCGCGCGCAGTTCAATTTGCCCATCGCGGCTGGCGATATCGACCGTTGTTCGTTCCATTCGTGCGGCGGCCATCTGGCTCGCGAGCGTGCGTTTCCAGATCAGGTCATAGAGTTTTTTCTGGTCCGCGTCGCGTAAATCCAAGCTCTCAGCGTCGGCTGTCATCTCGGCCGGGCGGATACATTCGTGCGCTTCCTGAGCGTTCTTTGCTTTGTTTTTATAGACACGCGGGCTGTCGGGGACGTATTGGGCGTTGTAACGGTTCTTGATTGCATCACGAGCAGCGGCAACCGCTTCGGGCGCCATGTCGATGCCGTCAGTCCGCATATAAGTGATGTGTCCGGCCTCATAGAGCCGTTGGGCGACCTGCATCGTCTGTCGCGCACCAAAGCCGAACTTGCGGCTAGCTTCCTGTTGCAGGGTCGAGGTCATGAAGGGCGGCGATGGATTGCGCGAGGCGGGTTTGGCCTCGACGGATTTGACGGTCAGGTCGCGGCTCTCGATGGCTTGTACGGCAAGTTCGGCTGCGGTGCTGTTTGAAATGTCGAACTTGTCGAGCTTCTTGCCACCAAGGACCGTGAGACGCGCTTCAAATTCTTGTCCGCGCGGCGTGGCAAGCAGTGATTTGACCGTCCAGTATTCCTGAGCGTGAAACTTTTCGATCTCCATCTCGCGCTCGACGATGAGGCGCAAGCAAACCGACTGAACACGACCTGCAGATTTGGCGCCGGGCAGTTTGCGCCACAGCACGGGCGAAAGGTTGAAGCCAACGAGGTAGTCCAGCGCACGGCGGGCGAGGTAGGCCTCGACCAGATCGATGTCTACTTCGCGTGGGTTCTGCATCGCCTCGGTGACGGCAGATTTAGTGATCGCATTGAAGACGACGCGACTGACGGGCGTGTCTTTTTTGATGGCTTTGCGGGCGCGGAGCGCCTCTTCAAGGTGCCAGCTGATCGCCTCGCCTTCGCGGTCGGGGTCAGTTGCGAGGATCAGCACTGGGTCGTCTTTCAGGGCGTCTACAATCGCTTTGATGTGCTTCTTCGAATCGGAAGCGATCTCCCATTTCATCAAAAACGCGTTGTCTGGATCGACGGAACCATCCTTGGGCGGCAGGTCGCGAACGTGGCCGTAACTGGCCAGAACGGTGTAATCAGAGCCGAGATATTTGTTTATTGTCTTGGCTTTAGCCGGAGATTCGACAACGACGACGGGCATGAAAAACCTTTCAAAGAAACCGGGGGTCTTGGCGGCGGAACATGTGGGCGCGGATCTGAACTTGTCAACGGCGCATGTCGTCCAGGGGGGTAAGTGATGCTTGGATGCGCCGCCTTTGCGGTCATTTCATCCCTCTCAACATCCCACCAGCATCCCGTTGGAGAGCGCCTTGGATTTCCAGGGTAGCGATTTCCGGGAGGAGACCATCGACGCTGAGGTTCAGGTCTCTGATCACTTGATCTTTGAGGACTGGGGAAGGGCTGAGACGATCTAGTATTTGCTGGCGCAGGCCATGGGTCGCAGGCTTGGTGCGGTCGGG
>CAJQNG010000022.1 GCA_905479635.1 uncultured Boseongicola sp.
TCGACGTTTCTTTGACGGACACGTCCAATCCAACATAGTATGCCATTGTCGTTCTCCTTTGTGGCTGCTTCATTGAGGCCAGTATACTGTACCTCGTTTGCCCAAGGAGAGCGGCATCCACAGACACACCATGTCATTCGCGCGCGCCGCAGCTAGATCCCGTGTCGGAACGACAGCTATGCGGACTTTGTGGCTGCTGTCCTTCGTAGGGCCAGTAAAGTACCGGAAGGGCCGAGCAGCTCAAATACCACGGTGGCGCCTATGGTGACGGTCAAGATGGCTTCGGCGTATGCTGGAAATTCCTCAGCAGCAATCAGAGCAATGCCCAACGCAACACCTGCCTGCGGCAGCAAGGCAATACCGAACCACGGGCGCTGCTCCCGTGGCGCACCACCGATAACCGCTCCGATCCAGCCACCGATGATCCGCGAGAGGATCCGTAGGACGACATAGCCCAGTCCGATCAGTCCGACCTCGCCCAGCGCGCTGACATCAAGCGACGCCCCAGCGAGGATAAAAAACAGGATCATGAACGGCCATTGAAAATGTTCGATCTCGTGAAATGCGCGGGAATGGTGTCGAGCAAAGTTTACGATCACTGCCCCAGCGGTCATGCCCGCGATTAGGAACGATACGTCCAGCCAAAGTGCCAGACCGGCACATAGGAACACGACGCCCAGCGCTTCGGTCTGTTGCGGCTCTCCCTTTGCCAGACGCCCGGTTAGATAGGCCCCGGGCCAGCCAATAGCCAGCCCCAGAGCCAACGCACCACAGATTTCCCAAGCAGCGTCGAGCAGGCCACCGTTCGACTCTCCACCGTTCAGCAGGCCGACGAGGATCAGAATCAACGAAAATGCCAGCACGCCCCAAGCGTCATCGATAGCGACGATGCCAGTCAGGGTATCGGGGAATTCTCCCTTGGCTTTGGCTTGATGGATCACATCCTGCGTGGCTGCTGGGTCCGTCGCCGTGGCAATCGCGCCCAGCAGCAGGGCAAGACCCAAGTCGATGCCAATAGCCCAAAGCCCGGCGCCGAGGACCGCAATCGTCACGATCACAACTGACAGCGAGATCGCCAGGATCGTCGCCCCATGCTCGCGCAGGTTTTTCAACGATAGCGAACTGCCCAGCAGGAAGGCGACCATAGTCAAGGCAGCAATGGTCAGGAACTCGTACCAATACTTCGCCTCTAGTGGCAGCAGGTTCAGGCCTGAACTGCCAACCGCGATACCGCAGAGCAACAGCAGAGTGACCCGGGGCAGTCGGGTGCGCCGCCCGAACTGATCCGCGAACAGTCCCAGCAAGAAGAGTGCGCCGAGGGTCAGAAAGATTAGGTGCAATTCCATAGCTCACCCTAACCGGACGTCCAACAGATGCCTTGTTCTAGGTCAAACCTGCATGAGGGTCGCCAGTGCCTGTAACTCGTCCTGGTTAAGCTCGTGCCCGCTAGGATGCTAGAGCAGCTGCGGTTCTGAGTTCCATTCCGAATGCGTCGGTGAATGAGGGGGGCAGGTGCATGTCGGTGGCCCCAGAGTCGCTTTTTTCCCAAACGAAAGGCCAAAAGCTGCCGTTCGCAGCAAGCCGTCGAATTGGTAAGGGTGGCTCGAAGCGGCCGCTAACTGCAATGAGCACCGACGTCCGCAACGGGCTCGAACCGGACCGCTGCGACGCAGCATCCTCAGCCATGTGCGTCGTCCCATAAGCGCCCGTTCAATAGCCCAAGATGTTGTAGTCATATCAATTGAATGAGCCAAAATCGCGACTTTCGTTAATCTTAAGCGGCCGTTGGACGAACCGGTGCGCAATGGCGGCACAGAGCCCAAAGCAGACTTGGGGCAACATGGAATTTACGACGACTGCGGCGGTTCCTGGCATGCAGCTAGAGGAGGATCGACTGCCATTTTCCAAAGGCTCTCTACGCGCTTAGCTGCTAAAGGCTAACATTTACTAACTGCGCGCAGCTCATATCTTCTCTGAAATAAAGGCCACTCCAGCGGCAATGGCCTTTTCACTTCTATTGCGCACGCCATCTAATGGAAATGGTGCCGGTTAACGAGACAAAAAATTAATTCAGAATTGCTCGAATGCTATTCCTCGCTTTGGCTTCCGCGCGGCCGACTGGTCCGATGTCGGTATTAACACTCAAGAAGGCGAGAGCGCTAACCTGCGCAATGCTCAATTCACTGGCATCAACGTCAAAGCCATAGGTATCGAGCGTATCCTGAGCGAGTTCCACCTTATGATCTACACTGGAAAAAGTTGGCCTACCGCTTCCGCCGTCACACGCAGTCAACATGATGGACGAGCACGCGAGAATAGCAATGCATCTTGCTTTCTTAGCTCCATTCATTTTCTGTCCTCCATTCCTAGTAAACGTGTTCATCTTTGCGTCATTTCAGCCCGAATACCGATCCCATGCAGACAGATCACACGTATCTCTCTCACCCCGACCAGAATTGCGGCGTAATCTATTTAACTATTTCTCCCGAGGCGCTCATTGATGAAAATCAATCTGAGATTGAAAAAGCATCTTTGGCCTGGTCCTGGACACAATCGGTTAAATCAGAAAGTGCCTATCGAGAAAATGATGACTTTGTCCGCAGAGCGGTCATCGACGGGCCTTGCAGCGAATGGCTGTTGTGAGCCCAGAGCGGCCGGACTGAAATCGCGTCCTTCGCTTATGCAGCAAATCGACAGCCCCAATCGATCCAAGAGTTGCGCTGCAATGCAGCGAGAAAAGCCGACATTGGTCGCGACCGCGGCGAGGTCCGAGGGGTCTATGACCGAGTTGCGGGACAACGCTGCCAATAAAACCGCATCATGGGATTGATTTTGGGACTAGAGATTGGATTTAGCTGCCGCGATACCCTCGACATTGGCGTAGACACTGGGCGGAAGCCACTTTGTGAAGTTTTTCACCAAGCGTGTGTCGCCACTCAAAAACAGCTTACCATCATCGACGTCACGAGAAAGACTTCGCCGCCCCATATAGATACCCGTCAGCACACCTACTTCACACTCTACGTAAAGATCTGGATCGAGTCGTGGATCATGAATGCATAAATCGACGTCTGACCCACGCTCGGCAACAAACCAGTAGGTGTCATGCTTGCCGCTTGAGTCAGGGAAATGAAAGCGAACAACGTTTCTTCCTTCCAGCATTTTCTCCGTATCGACCCTTCGCCGAAGCTTCCACATGAGCATGCCAGCGTCACGATCAGATAGCGCTATATCGGCGTCCACGTGACGTTGCGCCCAACGCGCCATTTCGTCAAAGACGGTCTCAAGCTCAATCGCCTTTTCAGTCCTAAAATAATCGATAGTGCCAAGTGCACGATTTTCGACGCGCTCGACCATACCTTCGGCTTCTAGCTCTTTAAGGCGCTTTGAAAGTAGAGGCGGGGACAGACCCGGAAGTGCACGCCGGATCTCATTGAAGCGCGTATTACCATCCCAAAGTTCGCAGAGAATTTGGATGGTCCAGCGTGGCTCCAATACTTCGCAAGCCTTAGACGTCGGGCAGTAGATGCCGTATCCCTTACGCGCCATTGATTGGTCCTCCTGCACTCAGTTTAGGCGATAGGCGATCAAATACTCCAGTTTAGAAACTATACCGGCAGTGGTTTAGTTTGAGCACTACGCGGAGTGCACCCCTGTTTGGCAGAGTGAATGGCATACCAAATAGGAGATACCAAATGTCACTCGCGACAGATCTTTCCCTTGCAACGACGAACCGGAACCAATTCATAGCTCGATTGACTGGATGGATTGTGGCCCAGCTCGATCGTAGAAGAACGATACGGTCACTGAGCGCATGCAGGCAGAGTGAGCTTCATGATGTCGGGATCATTACTCAGGACATTATTGATCTGAAACACAGCGGCGGGGCCGATGGCGTAGGTGAACTATGCAGAAATGCAGAAATCCGGTCAGGAAATTGGTAGGTATGAGGTCGAGAACGCTTCTCTCGGCAGCCAGCACCAACTATTGCTGCTAGGACTAGCGAACCTTATTGCGCCTACTTTCAAGCCGGAGCAGAAGCGCAAACAAAGCTTCGTTAATAGGAGCGTCCACACCAGCTTTTTCCGATAACCTAACAGCCGCTACCCTACACCCATTCGATTTCAAGTGACCGCCCAAACTCTAAATCTACCGCTGTCGACGCTCTCAATCCAGAAGGGAGTTCAAGTGCAGTTGCCCACAACAAGTCTTCGATATTGTCAGGAGGTAAAACTCCCATTGCGCGGCCGATATTTGCAGTTTCCGCCAATACTTTACGAAACAACTTGCTCAGACTGGGCAGCACCATGATGTCTCCCATTGTGCATCGCCCTGCTGCGGTCACGCCTGATACAGCAGAAAACAGCACAAACTTACGCCAAACATCGCGCTCGATATCGTCAGTAATAGGCGCAGTAGAACCAGCATCATTGATAGCAGCCCTTAGTGCCGTGATCCGTTCTGAGGGTCTGCTGCCGCGCTCTGCGAAGGTAAATACGTTGAATTCGCCTGTTTGTTTGATAACCCCGGGTTCAGCAATTGTCGTTCAGACTTGAGCCATTCCGTTCGCAACATTCCGCTCGGGAAGTATTTTTAGAAGCCGATCGGCCGCCTCAACCCCGTTGAGGAACGGCACGACAACGGTGTCCGAACCGAGCATAGGTAAACATGCTTCAGCTGCCGCTTCCAACCCATCTCCCTTAACGCCGAATATGATTGCATCGACGTTCCCGACCTTTGAGGGATCATCCGTGGCAATCCAAGAGCGGATGGTTTCGCGCCCCAAAGGACCATCAAGCGTAAGTCCGTTCTGATTAATCCAGTCGAGATGGGCGCCTCTCGCAATCGTCGCCACCTGATGCCCGATCGTTGCAAGCTTGATGGCGAGAAAGCCTCCAATTCCGCCAGTTGCGACAGTCGCAATCCGCATCGTGCGCCCCCTTATTCAATATCTAGATCAGACAAATCGAAGTGCGGTGCAGGTCAGCGCTTTGCGTCGATTTCTCCAGTTAGTGAGTTCGCGAACCCGCCCCATTCGTAACCATTCTCTGCGCTATGCAGTCTGGATCGAGCTAAGTTTCAACTGATATTATGCAAATCTTACCGGATTTGTGATACGCTCAAGGCATCTAATTTCTCATGTCTGGGGGGTGACTGAAATGTCGTACTTCAATATCGATGTCTATTCGCGCAAGGTAACGACTGCGAGCGAAGAAGCACAACGCTGGTTTGACCGGGGTCTGGTCTGGACCTTCGCGTACTGTCACGAGGAGGCGGTGAAGTGCTTTTCCAAGGCGCTTGAGCACGATCCTAAATGTGCGATGGCGCATTGGGGCGTCGCCTATGCTGCGGGTCCAAATTATAACATGGAGTGGCATCACTTCGATCCTGTTGGAAAGGCCGAAGCGCTCGCCACCGCATACGACGCGACGCAGGCCGCGCTGGCGCTCGTCGATAACATCACGCCGCCTGAACGCGACCTCATTGAGGCCCTGCCAAACCGGTATCCTCAGCGGGATCCTATTGAACATCAGGAGCCTTGGAACGTCGATTTCATGAATTCGATGCGCAAGGCCTACAAGGCGCACCCGGGCGATCTTGAGGTCGCGTGCATTTTCGTTGAGGCCATCATGAACGTGACGCCCTGGAAAATGTGGGACCTGAAGAAAGGCCGGATTGCCGACGGGGCCGGCACGGCAGAGGCCGAGGACGTGCTAAACAAGTGCTTTGCGAACGCCCCGGCATGGAAGCATCCCGGTCTTTTGCATTTGCATGTCCACCTTATGGAAATGTCGCCGCATCCTGAACGTGCGTTGAAAACTGGCGACGTACTACGGACGCTTGTTCCCGACGCCGGACATCTGATCCATATGCCGACGCACATCGACATATTGTGCGGAAACTATCGCGACACTCTGTTTTGGAATGAGCAAGCCGTTGAGGCAGATTTGAAATTCGTTGATCGAGAAGGCGCAATGAATTTTTATACCGCATACCGTATTCACAACTATCATTTTGCTATCTACGGCGCGATGTTCCTAGGTCAGTATGAACCCGCTTTGCGTGCAGCGGAGGGCCTGATCGAGACGACGCCGGAAGACCTGCTCAGGGTTGAAACGCCGCCCATGGCCGATTTCATCGAAAGCTATTTATCGATGAAAGAGCACGTTATGATCCGCTTCGGGAAATGGCGGGAGATTGTCGCGCTCCCTCCGGTTAAAGAGCCAGAATTGTTCTGCGTCAGCCATGCCATGCGGCTATACGCCAAGGGGGTGGCACATGCCGCGCTCGGTGAGGTCGCAGAGGCGGAAGCGATGCGGTTGGAGTTTCTGGATGCGCAAAAGCGCGTGCCGGACAGCCGGTATTTGCACAACAATGTGTGCATTGATCTTTTGGCCGTTGCCGAAGCAATGCTGGATGGCGAAATCGAGTATCGCAAGGAAAACTACGAGGAGGCCTTTGCGCATCTACGTCGCTCGGTAGAGCTTGACGATGCGCTGCCATATGATGAGCCTTGGGGCTGGATACAGCCGACACGCCATGCGCTTGGTGCGCTTTTATTTGAACAAGGTCGCTTCAATGAAGCCGAGCAAGTCTATCGCGAAGACTTGGGTATGGGTGGTACTCTATCCCGGGCGACGATTCATCCCGATAATGTCTGGAGCATGAAAGGGCTAGTCGACTGCTTGAAAAAGCGCGGCGCTGCTAAGACTGAAGAGACCTTGTTACTGCAGCAACGCCTTGATTTCGCACTCTCCCGCGCCGACGGACGCATCGCGGCAAGTTGTTTTTGCGCTCAGGCCGCGATGGCGGCCGAGTAGTCGTATTTTTTTGCACAATGAGTTTGCGCTTCTTGACGTTTACCGTTCCAATTGCCGTGGCACCTATCGAGTTGTGGCAATTTTTTCGGATTTTTGAGAGTTCATGGAAGTTTTTTCAATGATGGCAACGAAGATGCCTTGAGTCGCTTTGAGACACGTGACTGACTTGGAGAAAGTAACTCAAAAGGGCAGACGGCACCCCTCCGCGGCGGACCGCGCCAGTGGCCGCATCGCGGAGAGGCTATGTGAAAACTCGACATTTCCGGATTTGCGCAGGAAGGAGTTCTCAAAAAGCCTTGAGGGATTGGCTTTCTTGGGAAAGTATTTTCCGGAGCGACAGTTACAGGAACCTGTATTCTCAGGTTTTCCCGACTGAACGAGTTTTCACACAGTCTCCGGACAGAGCGGGCATTCAAACGCCTCACCTGTGTGCCGAAATCAGGTAGCGATTAAGCGAGAAGAAGAATCCACCCGTTCTTGCTAATTCCTGTTGGTCTTCCAACCACGCTGCTTGCTCCTGCGAACTGAACTCCGAGGAACTGTCCATAATGGAAGTTG
>CAJQNG010000023.1 GCA_905479635.1 uncultured Boseongicola sp.
ACGGTCCCGCAATGTCCTTGCCAATGTTGGCAGTGGTACACGCTAGGTCTAACCCATTGATCGCATTGAACTGCATTCGACCGATCGTGGTACAGCTAACCTCTTATTTCATTGGGGTTTTCGTGGCTTCTTGGAGCCCCCCACGGGCTACCACTTACCCCCTAATTATTCTATTAATATGGCTCAATTCGCATTAGCTATGCATCCGCTCCGATGATAGAACATTGGGGGAACATAAGGAGGCATGGATGGACTATCAGGCGTATTTAACTTGGCTCAATGAGATTGATGATCTCTCACCCGAGCAGAGACTTGAAACCGGCCGCCTTCTGGCCGGGCAGCCATCGCTGGAAGCCGTGATTGATTTGCTCGAGGCGCGCGTTCGGACGATGCGCGCTTGTCCGCATTGTACGGTGGGTGGGATGGTGATCCGTGGCCGCGCCAATGGGCTGAGCCGGTACTATTGCAAGAGTTGCGGCAAAACATCCAACGCGCTCACGGGAACACCGCTTGCCCGCCTGCGACACAAAGACCGCTGGGCAGAATTTGCCGCCTCTTTGAGTGATGGCGATACGGTGAAGATCTCGGCGGAGCGCTGTGCGGTGGCCGGTAGCACTGCTTTTCGGTGGCGTCACCGCTTCTTGCGGGCAGTGACCGCCGGTGCAATCAAACTACGCGGCATCGTAGAAGCCGATGAAACTTTCGTTTTGTGCAGCCGTAAAGGTGAACGAAACCTTGATCGAAAGGCCCGAAAGCGTGGCGGCAAGGCCCCCAAACGAGGATTGTCGGACGAGCAAATTCCGGTCCTGGTGGCAGTCGACCGCTCGGGCACCACCATCAGTGCCGTATTGCCGACGGTGTCTGCCGCTCATCTGCAAGTGGTTCTGCAACCGGTTCTCGATCCAGATGCTCTGTTGGTCACCGATGGTTGCACCAGCTATCCGCCTTGTGCGGCGGCAATGGGCATCAGCCATGAAAGCCTCAACCAAACCGCCGGTGAGCGTGTCCGGGGTGAATTGCATATTCAGACCGTCAACAGCCGCCACGAGAGGTTCAAGACTTTCCTGCGCCGTCATCGTGGGATCGCCACCAAGTATCTCGACAGCTACCTCCGATGGTTTCATCTCGCAGTTCTTCCGAGACATCCAACACCGCGCGCAGTGCTTACCGCAGCCGCTGGAATCCTGCCTGTCAGGCAATGTGCATAGCTAATGCGAATTGAGCCATACATTAAAACTCTGGATGACGTTTGTTGCTGCGGCTTTGGCGTCCAGTCCGCTGGCGGCTCAAGAGGCGATGAGCATTGACGCCAAGGTCAATGAGGCGTTTGCCAGCCTGACTGGTCCTTTTGTAAGTTTGATCTTCGCACCCTTTCCGGGAACAAGCTTTCCCTGGATCGTAATGTGGCTCGTCGTCGCGGCCACAGTGTTCACTTTTTACTTTGGCTTTGTTCAGTTTCGTTTTTTCCGGCATGCTATTCAGCTTGTCAAAGGCGACTACTCCGATCCCAACGATGCCGGTGAAGTCAGCCACTTTCAGGCGCTTGCCACTGCGTTGTCAGGCACAGTTGGTCTCGGCAACATCGCGGGCGTTGCGGTGGCCGTCGGCATTGGCGGACCGGGTGCGACTTTCTGGATGATCCTTGCGGGCCTTCTTGGGATGGCGTCCAAATTCACCGAATGTACGCTTGGTGTGAAGTATCGAAACGAATATCCGGACGGCACAGTTTCTGGTGGTCCGATGTACTATATCTCGAAGGGCTTCGATGAATTGGGCTTGCCAGGCGGCAAAATCCTCGCTGTCGTCTTTTCGATATTCTGTATTCTCGGCGCCCTTGGTGGTGGCAATATGTTTCAGGCCAACCAGGCACATGCCCAGATTTCCGGCATTTTCGGCGACTTTCCGGGCTGGATTACTGGGATCATCTTCGCTCTTGTGGTCTTTGCGGTCATTGTTGGCGGTATTAAATCGATCGCTAACGTCACTGAAAAAGTCGTGCCATTCATGGGCATCCTTTATGTAGGCGCCGCGCTGATCATCTTGATCGTCAACTATGACAAAATTGGCTGGGCTTTCGGTCAGATCTTTGACGGTGCGTTTACTGGTCTTGGTGTCGCTGGTGGTTTCGTCGGGGCTTTGATCCAAGGCTTCAAGCGAGCGGCGTTTTCGAACGAAGCTGGTGTTGGATCTGCGGCAATCGCGCACTCTGCGGTGAAAACCAAAGAACCGATCACCGAGGGCTTTGTCTCTTTGCTTGAACCGCTGATCGACACTGTTGTCATCTGCACGATGACAGCGCTTGTGATTGTAATATCGCAACAGTTGATCATTGATCCGGCATCCGGCAACTACGTCTTGAACGAAGCGGGCACGGCCGTTGCAACGATAGACGGCAATTCTGGTGTCGCGCTGACCTCTGCAGCCTTTGCGTCGGGCATCAGTTGGTTCCCATATGTGTTGGCAGTCGCGGTCGTTCTGTTCGCGTTCTCCACGATGATCTCGTGGAGCTATTATGGCCTGAAAGCCTGGACCTATTTGTTTGGCGAAGGCAAAACGACTGAACTGATTTTCAAGGTCATCTTCTGCGTCTTCATCGTTATCGGCGCTGCCGCAAGCCTTGGTCCGGTCATCGACTTCTCTGATGCTGCGATCTTCGCAATGGCGGTGGTCAACATCTTCTGTCTCTACTTCCTGATGAAGGTGGTGAAGAAAGAGTTGTTCTCCTACGCATCGCGTTTGGAAAGTGGCGAGATCAAGAAGTTCACTCACTAAGCGATGGTCCCCGACGCAATCTGTTTTGCGTCGGGGACACTCCTGCGAAAAGCCTTTGTCATTGCGAGCAATGTCGACGAGGGCGGACTTTGAACCGTTCGGTATGCCCCCGTGCTGTTCAAGAAAATTGGCAGAGGCCAAAGGCCCGCTCACTTGATCTAAGTGCCCAAACAGTTCGAATGTCGGTTTGTTGAATGCTTCGTCTTGTCGTAGGCTTGGGCAGTTCAGATTTTGATTGGATGACCATGACCGACCGCGCCGCTATTTTGATCGAGATATGCCATGAAGCTGGACGTTTGGCGGCTCAATATTTCAAAGATCAGGACCAACTGGTAATCGACCGCAAAGGGCATCAGGATTTTGTTTCGCAGGCCGATCGAAATGTCGAACTCCTGACGCGAGACTTGCTGGCAAAATCCTTCCCTGACGATGCAATTGTCGGCGAAGAGCACGCGCCGAAACCCGGCACGTCGGGATTTACTTGGGTGATTGATCCGATCGACGGAACAACGAACTTTGTGAACGGTATCCCTGCGTGGACGGTGGTGGTTGCAGGCGTGCGGGACGGAGCAACGCAACTTGGTGTGATCCATGACCCCTGTAACGCCGAAACCTTCGTTGCGACCAATGGACATGGAGCGACATTGAACGGTGTTGCCTTGAGCCTTGATGACGACCGATCGCTGTCAGAGGGCACTGTTGGGATCGGGTATTCCAACCGGGTCGACGACCAAGGCATCCTGCGATTGGTGGCCGCTGTGGTAAGTGAAGGCTCAATGTTCTATCGCAACGCTTCCGGTGCCCTATCGTTGGCCTACGTCGCAGCCGGACGGCTTTTGGGTTATACTGAAGAGCACATGAACGCGTGGGATTGCCTTGCAGGCCAACTTATTGTGGCCGAGGCCGGTGGCCGGGTCGAACCCCAGGATGCAGACGTAATGATACGGGACGGCGGGCGGGTGGTTGTCGGGACCCCGGCAGTCTTTGATCGGCTTTTGGACATCTCGAAGACGGCTTTCGGTCAGGCCGATTAGGCCTCGGGCAAAAGAACCGGACCCTTTTCTGTAAAGCCAACGGACACATCCGAGCCGACCTCAAGCGGATTGTCGACGTCATCTTGCACCGCGAACATCGTGCCGAAACTGGCCTCAAGCGTGTATTCCATCCGCACCCCGACATAGGTGGCTTTGGCGACCTTGGCGGGAAAGCCGCCGTCTGCGCCAATCACGATCCGCGAGGGGCGAACAGCAAGCTTTGCCGGACCTACTTTCAGGCCACGGGCGGGCAAGTTGTGGGTGTAATTATCTACCGAGATCGTGGCACGGTCGCCTTCGACGGTGTCGAGGTTACAGGGGACGATGTTGGCCTCGCCGATAAAGTCTGCGACGAAACGGTCAACCGGTGCGTCGTAAAGCTGACGGGGCGTGCCGATCTGCGCGATCGAGGCATTCCGCATCACCACAATCTCGTCCGAAACGGCAAGAGCCTCTTCCTGATCATGCGTGACATAAACCACGGTAAGACCAAGGTCTTGCTGGATCGCCCGAATGTCTTCGCGCACTTGTCGACGAAGCTTGGCGTCCAGATTGGACAAGGGTTCGTCGAATAAAAGAACCTGCGGCTCCAGAACCAGGGCCCGCGCCACGGCAACCCGCTGCTGCTGACCGCCCGACAACTCGCTTGGAAGGCGGATGTCAAAACCTTTGAGACCGACCAGTTCAAGACCTGCAAGCGCGCGCTCTCGTGTTTCGGCCTTTGAGAAGCCTGAGAAGGTCAGGCCGTATGAGACGTTTTCAAGGACACTCATATGCGGGAACAGGGCGTAGGATTGGAACACCATCGACACGTCGCGGTCCGTCGCGGGCAGGGTCGTGACATCGCGGTCTCCGATCAGGATACGCCCCTCGGAGGCCATCTCCAGACCGGCGATCATCCGCAACGTCGTTGTTTTCCCGCAACCCGAAGGCCCAAGAAGCGTCACAAGCTTCCCGGCCTCCACATGCAGATCGATGCTATCCACAGCAACGACGTCACGACCGAAACGCTTGGAGACATTCTCAAAGCGAACCGGAGCTGCTTTGCTTGCAATGCGTGTCTCGCCCATGATTATTCTCCTGCCTCGAATTGCGTACGGCGTCCGATTTTGGTGCGCCCAACCAATATCTGTAGCAAACCAACGGCCGCCAGCATGACGAATATCAGCGTTGTGGAATAAGCGATCGCAAGTCCGTAGTCGTTGTTTTCAACGCGTCCGATGATGTAGCTGGTGGCCATATCGTATTCGGCTGAGACTAGGAAAATCACTGCGGAAATCGCCGTCATGGCTCGCACGAAACTATAGACGAGAGCGGCCAGAATTGCCGGTCGGAGCAATGGCAAAATGATTTTCCGGAACGTCTGCCAGGAATTTGCGCCGAGCGTCAGCGAGGATTCGTCCAGCGATTTATCCAACTGGCTCATCGAGGCAATCCCTGCGCGCACGCCGACCGGCATATTGCGGAAAATGAAGCTCACAATAAGGATGATGCCTGTTCCCGTGATCTCGATTGGCGGCACATTGAAGGCAAGGATGTAGCTTACGCCGATGACCGTTCCGGGAATAGCAAAGCTTAGCATGGTGCCGAACTCGAACGCGTTCTTGCCAGCGAAGTTTTGCCGCGTCAGCAGATAGGCTGTCACAAGCCCAACAATCGCAGTCAGCGGCGCTGCCGCGGCGGCGATGTAAATCGTGGTCCAGAAACTGTCCCAAGCCGAGCCGATCCACTGAATTCCAAATTCATTATAGCTGACTCTAAAGGCGGTAATGTAGTGTGTGAAGGTCAGTGAGTTGTCTACGCCCCAAAGCTCCACAAAGCTGCCGTACACGATCATCAGATAGACAATGATCGTGAAAACACCCCAGATAGCCGCAATAGCGAAAACCGGTATCGAGAGCCGCTTGGGCATCAGCGGATGCACGCCTGCATCGCCCTTGCCTGTGACGGTTGTATAGCTTTTCTTGCCCAGCCAGACACGCTGCGCGTAAAATGCTGACAGGGTGAAAAACAGCAATACCATCGCTAGAACCGCAGCCTGGCCTTGATCGTATTGTGCCCCGACAATCGCAAAAAATATTTCCGTTGAAAGCACATTGAAATTCCCACCCAATACCAGCGGATTGCCAAAATCCGCCATGCTTTCGATGAACCCCAATAGAAATGCATTCGCCAGCCCCGGGCGCATCAGCGGCAACGAGACTGTTCGAAATGTCTGCCATCTATCAGCCCGCAGGGTCTGCGCGGCCTCCTCCATAGAGGGGCTGACGCCTTCGACTACGCCAATCATCACCAGAAACGCGATCGGTGTAAAAGCCAGTGTTTGTGCAATCAGCAAGCCGGGAAGGCCATAAAACCAGCGCGTTGGTTGCACGCCAAAAAGATCGGCGAAAAACACGGTGACAGCGCCGGAGCGCCCCAAAAGTAGGATCAACGCCAGCCCGATCACAAAGGGGGGTGTGATGATCGGGAGAACCGTCAGCGCGCGCAAGCCACGTTTGTATTTAAAGCCTGACCGCGTCACGACCAATGCAAAGACCAGCCCCAACACTGTGGTGACCACGCCCACAACAACCGCCAGGAACAGCGAATTCCAAGCCACGCCGCAGCGCGCTCCGCTCAGGCAACCCAGGCCCCATATACGGTCGTCAATAAACTTTGCGGTGAAAATGCTCGCGGAATAACCGCCTTCTTCGGTGATGAAGGCAGCGATTAACATTTTGGCGATCGGAAAGAAGACAAAGACTGACACAACAACAATAATTCCGGCGATGGCGCTGACAACGAACACATCGCCATTCACAGCCCCGCGTGCCGCGATGCCTTGCGTCAAGAGAAACAGAAATGAAGTGGCCAGAAGTAAAGCGCCATAGCCCATGCCGAATTGCCGGTCGCCCAAATCGCCGAAAAGCGCTTTCAGCCAGGCAAAATTGAAGCCCCGTATGCCTATTCCAAAACCCTGCGCGATCAGAATGGAAAACCCTATGGCTCCTACAAGGATCAGAATGGTGCCATAGGCCGGGTCGGATTTTCGCAGCGTCAAGACCGCCAGCGATGCCACCAACGGCAAAAGCAGGGGGGCCAGCCAAAGCTTTTCGCCCTGCGCCAGCAAGAACGCCGCTGGGGCGTAATCGGCATCAAACGGATAGCCGTCAAACAGCCATTCAAAACGGAAAAAACCGTCTTCGACCCCGTACCAAGGGACCAGACAGAACCCGACCCACCCGATAATGATCCAAAAGATCAGAACCGGGTGGCGAGTTTGCGCGCTTACTTCTTTGCGCAATGTGTTTACTGCGGCAGAACAGACACTTCGTCATCCCACTTTTGCAGCAGCCGCTTACGTTCTGCGCTCGAGCCGTAAAGCTTGAAGTCATAGTCGATCAGATTGATCGCTGCAGGGTCCGGAGCCAGCGGCGACGATTCAGCGCTAACATTCGATGGCACCTGGAAAGAGTCCACTTTCCACGCTTCTGACTGCGCCTCGGCACTCAATGCCCAGTCATAGAACATTTTCGCTTCGTCCAGATTACGCGCGCCGTCGATGATGCTCATAGACCCGATTTCGTATCCTGTGCCTTCGCAGGGTGCGACGCCATCAACCGGAAATCCGGAAACCGCCTGTTTCACCACACCGTGAAGGAACGCAACGCCGATGGTGTTCTCACCGCGCGCAGCCGCCTTGATCGGGGCAGAGCCGGACTTGGTGTATTGGTTAATATTGGCGTGCAGGCCCTTCATATACTCAAAGCCCTCTTCTTCGCCGAAGATCTGCACGATGGTGGCCAGCGTGGTGTAAGCTGTGCCCGACGAATTGGGGTTCGCCATCTGGATGTGACCCTTGTAAACCGGATCAAGTAGGTCTGCCCAGCAAGTCGGCAGCGGCAAATCGTTGGCTGCCATGATTTCGCTGTTATAGCCGTATCCCAGCACGCCCAGATAGATACCGATGGTTTTGTCATTCGCTGCGGCCGCCTGGCCCAAAGCCCAAGGATGCAGTTCGCCGCGCATCGGCGAAACATATGCCATAGTCAAATTCTCCTCGGCTGCCTGCAAATGCGGGTCACCCGTGCCTCCCCACCAAACATCGCCTTTGGGGTTGCTGGATTCTGCCTTTATTTGTGCGAATGTTTCGCCAGAGCTTTTGCGGGTCATATTGACGTCGATGCCCGTCGCTGCTTCGAACCCACGTGCCATGACCTGGCAGAATTCATCGTCAGCGCTGCAATAAAGCGTAAGTTTGTCTGCCTGTGCGGCCGAAACTCCAGCCGTCAGCGCGACAATCGAGGTGAGCGCAAATACGCTTAGTTTTTTCATGGTAGTCCTCCCTTGAACGAGCCCTTTTGACCCATTTTCTTTTTCCCCGGCATTCTTTCTGGTTTTTGCAGGGGTTGGCCTCGGCCGCCTTCTTTGATCGGTCCGGACACTGTTGATAAATTCAGCCTAACGGAATTTTCAGGTTTTGAAAGCGGAACAATTGGATCTTGCAATTAGCCCTGAAAACAAATTTTTTGCACGCTCTCGAAACGCCCCAGAGCGACATACTCGGGTTCCCTCGAAAGAAAAGGCAGCCCCAGATGATCGACGCAGTACTCCACACAAGCGACAGCGTGATAAATCTCACATCTGAGACGTGGCAGAACGACATCCTGGAAAGGGGCTACAAGGCCTTCATCTTCGATTGCGACGGAACGCTTGTGGAAAGCGCAGACGTTCACTTCGCCTCTTTCTTCAAGGCGGCCGGCGAGCAGGGGCATGATCTTGACCGCGACTGGTATCTCGCCCGGACCGGCCTCGACCGGATATCCCTTTTTCAGGAGTTTGCAGAAACTGTGGATGGGGACTTTAATATTGGTGTCGCGGTATCGCGCAGTATCGGATTTTTTATTGAAATTAGCAGTCGCGTGACTTCGATTTTGGAGGTTGAAAGCCTCGTTAACTATCTGGGTCAGAGCTATCCGCTCGCCGTCGGGACAAATGCTGAAAGAGAGGTCGCGGAAGCATCACTTCGCGCGAGCGGACTGTTGCACCACTTTGATCATATTGTCGCTGTGACGGACGGCCTGAAGCCAAAGCCGTCGCCGGAAATTTTTGCAAAAGCCTCGGACCTTTTGGGCCTGCCGCGCGCCCAGACCCTGGTCGTCGAGGACTCCAAGCAGGGTGTGGCTGCCGCCAAGGGTGCCGGAATGGACGTCATTGAAATCACGTCCGTAAATTGAGTTTTCTAAGAACCCAAATTGCTCCCTCTTGTGACGCTCTTTTCCGATACCGCCGAAGCCGCCTGAAATAAAATGGACGTGGCCACGCCGAGGCAAACCTGTGTTTTTGTATCGGCTGTCTATTCCCCGTGGAAGGCTCTTTGAAAATTGACAGATAATTGTTGGGGTAGATACGATCGCGGAGTTCGATCTTCCGTTTTCAAGAAGGCTTCATCTGGCATGCTGGGGCACGGCTTAAGGTCTGGTAAGGCCGTCATGGCCGCTTGATCGGGCACCAGCACGGCTTGATAATACGACATCCCAATTGCCTCATCGATGTCTGCATCCGCTCCAGTACTTTGAAATAGAGCAATGCAAAGAGGGCGAAAAGCGTCCCTTCCGAACGCGATCCTTGCACGCGTTCGTAAACCCGCAGCATAAACAGTGGGCACCCAGAATGAGTGGATTGGTGAAAACGCTGAAGAATAATGCCCCGAGGAATAGCCCGCCAACCTTTGATTTGGCGAGAGATATCTGTTGAACAGGGTCCGTTCGGCCATCAAGAAACCCCTTGTCGGTTTGCGTTCTGAGACAGTTGCTCGCGCTGTTTTTGAATTTTCCGTTGGCAAAAACGCTGTCTTTCTTATTGGAGGCAGGAACGTTGGACCTGTCTTGGCGACTTTGCTCCGGTCGAAAACGCACGTGCCAACACGGCACCCTTCATGAACGGAGTGGTGCGTATCAGGTTGGGAAGAGTTAATTCAAATAGGGGCCAAGTAGCGGATATTTTGACTTATGGAAGACGAGGCCGGGATGGCGCCTATGCCAAGCCGCAAATAACGCCCTGTGGACCGCTGCATCGCGACGCGCGTGACGGGAAGATATCCGTTGGATCTTCGAGGCAGGATAGAGAGCGCCCGCCTGTTTGGAGCTTATATGTTCAAACGCTGAGTGCTTTTTGCCGTGGTAGAACCATCGCCAACATACAAAGTCACTAAAGCTTTCGTGAAGGACTGAGCTTCACTGTACTCTGCTTTTGCGCATCGGAGAGCCAAAGATCATAAGGGGTTTTTTGGGGGGAAACGGTGGTTTTGACGAGATTGACCATGCCCGCAAGAATCGAAAACACCAGTCCGCAAAGGCAGACGACAAGGAAAGAGTTCATAACAAACCACATACTAATTACACTACGACTAAAGGTTTAACCAAAGAACTTGGCCTATCTGTGGCGCGTTGATGGAAAAATCACGAAACGTAGGTTTTGTCGTGGTCAGATGACAGCCGCTCCAGCTTTGGTTGCTCCGTTGGGCTTGTTTGCGATTTGTGACGAATAGCTCTCAAAGGCTTGCTGCATGCAGCAAGGCAAAGGTATCTGACGCGACATAGCCTTGGTTTCGCCGGATTTGGGCCGGCTCAGCTGTCGAGAAGGTTGGAACGGGCCAAAAACGCAGATATCCGAGAACAATCTGTCTCGGAAGCGCGAACAATACATCGCCTCCTTGCCACTTTCGCGCCCCGTTGGCCGATCATGGTTAGCGAAATTATAGTGGTTGCGAAGAAGGATGACAGCGTTGGTGTCGCAGGTGATGACATGGATTGGAGTTCCCAGATTCTGGATGACGCTTGGCGCCGTTCTGATCATTGCCGCTATGGGGCTGACCTATCACAACGATCAAAACCTTGCCGACAAGACGCTGGCGACAAAAGTTAATCTGCCCGATCCTGTTCGTATTCAGGATTTTGATCGGGCGTCCAACAGCAATCTATTGGGTGAGCTGCAGGTATTGGCAGAAGCAGATATTGATCAATCCGTTTTGCATCAGTTCGGTGAGGGCGATCTGCAAGAAAGCTATCTGCTCCTGCCGGTCTATCCGGTCAGCGAAGGCAGTTTCGTGCGAGCAGCATCTTTTATCAATGAACAGTCGCGCAGGCCGCATCGCCCCGTTAGTCGCGCATCAGCAGCAAACAAAGATACGCCAATCGCTGTTTTGGTCTACGATATGACGGACAAAATTCTGCGCCCTCGTGACGCCGAAGCTTTTGGTTTGACGGTGCTCGGGCGCGGCTTCAACGGAGACCTGGCGCTTGTTTCGGGTGTGGCGTTCTCGCGCGCGTTTTTGGCCGAAGGAACGACGCGCCAAGAGGTCGAGATTGCGGCGCGCGAAGAATACAATCTTTCCGGCAGCCAAGCGGTGCCACTGATTGCACCCTTTATTGCTCTTCGGGCGACCCCTCGTAGAGCGGATATGACAGAAGCCCGAAACCTTCTTGGATCGGTTGGAACTATTGCACTGTTGTTCGGCCTTAGTCTGCTTGCTCGTGGATTTTCAAAACACCCTATCGTTTTGAAGTCTTCAGGTCTCCGAAAGCCCAATCAAACGGGGACGGGTCAGTCGGCATTGTTTTTTGACCCGCTGCTGCCGCAAGACGAAATTCAAAAAGCGGAAAACGATGCGCGCGTTTCTTCGGAAATGTCGTTTGAGCGCATTTCGCGCCATGTGGGGCCAGTTCTGTCGCGTCTTAAAAGTCGACGGTGACATCTGGCAGGCGCAGCTCTTTCACCAGTTCCCGCAGTTCCTGACGCGCGGCGACATTCGACAAGTTCAAATTCTGTACGCCGATATCGCGCAAATCGAGAAGCGTCAGTCCGCGAGGAAACAGCTCGCGAAAAATAACCCGTTCTGAGAACCCGGGCGCTACGCGAAAGCCGATCCGTTTGGCCAGTGCATCGACGGCCTGAGCCATCTTTTTCTTGTTATGCATCTGTTGTGCGCCGACGCGATTGCGCACAATTACCCAGTCGATCGGGTCAAGGCCTGCTTGTGCGCGCAACTGCCGCGCGTTCCAGACCATTTCAGAATACACCGAGGGCCCTAGGATTTTGTTTGACTGCGCATCGGTCCGCGCCAGCAAATCGAAGTCCACGAAGCTGTCATTTAAAGGTGTTACAAGCGTATCGGCAAGCGAATGCGCCACCTGGCTTAGCCGTGTATGAGAGCCGGGGCAGTCGATCAGGATAAACTCGACCTCGCGCTCCAGGTCTGTAACAGCGGCGGACAGGCGTTGATCGTAGACGTTTTCGCCGGGGCCTAGGCTTTCGGCGCTTATTGCTGGCAGCTCCCGATAGATCGGTGTCGGCAAATCGAGGCCTTCAGCGTCCAGAAAAGCTTTCCTGTTTTCGATATAACGCCCAAAGCTTTTCTGCCTCAGATCAAGATCGAGAACGCCGACAACATGCCCCATCCGCACAAGGGCTGTCGAGATGTGCATGGACACGGTGGATTTACCCGCACCGCCCTTTTCGTTGCCTACGACGATAATATGGGCCACTGCCTGCCTCTGATCTTGAAGCGGTCCAGATGCCGCCGGTTGGCTGCACTATATGTTGTCACTGTCCGCAATAAAAGCGCGAGAGTGCATTGCGGGTAAGGTTTTTCAAGGGGGCGCTGCCCCCTCGATTTGCTCATCCCCGAGGTATTTTCCGAAAGGATGAAGGATCAGAGGCTTGAAAGGCGGCGTTCTTGACGCTCGATCAACGTCTCGATTTCTGAAATAGCGGCCTCGGTCAGTTTGGGCCCGGGCGCGCGAACCGCCGCATGGGCAATGGCGCCGCGTTTTGCGAGAATATACTTGCGGATCGCAAGACCCATGCCGGGCTGGCTTTCGTAGCGCACCAGCGGCAGATAGGCATCGAAGATGTCACGGGCTTTGGTCTCCTCTCCGCCCGACATCAGCTTGGTCACATCACGCATCATTTCGGGATAGGCAAACCCGGTCATGGCGCCGTCCGCGCCGCGGATCATTTCTTCCAGAAGAAATTGCCCGCCATTTCCGCAGAGGATGGAAATCCTTCGAGCCCCTGCGTCGGACGCAGCACGCAGGGCTGCGATTTTCTCAAGACCTGGCCAGTCCTCGTGTTTCAACATCACGCAAGCGGGGTTGTCTTCGACGATCTTCAAGATGGCGCTGGGGTCGATTTGCACGTTGGTGACCAATGGGAAGTCCTGGATGACCCAAGGCGTTTCGCCCAGCTTTTCGCCTAGTGTTCGATAGTACCCGACGATCTGCGCGTCAGTTCTGAGTGTCGACGGCGGCGCGATCATCACGCCGGCTGCGCCTTTATCCATGGCAATGCGGGTGGTCGCCTCTATTTGAGCAAATCCCGGTGCCGAGACGCCCACGATCACTGGCACGGTTGCTCGCGCGCAAATACGCTCGATCACGGTGGCGCTTTCGTCGGCGGACAGCTTGCCAGCTTCCCCCATAATGCCCAGGATCGTCAGCCCAGTCGCGCCCTTCTCCATGTAGAAGTCTGTCATGCGATCAAGGCTTTGGATGTCAAGAGCGCCGTCCGGTAGGAACGGCGTCGCGGCGATGGTGAAGACGCCTTTGGCGGTTTCGTCTAGCATGTCAGACCTCTGGTTTGTGAGATTGTCGAAGTGAAATACGGCCGAGTGTCAAAGCAACGGTCGACTGTGTCGGGTCGATCGTCGGTATGCCAGCAGCGGCTTCGACGCGGGCGCGATACTGGGCGATGCCCGCGCACCCAAGAATCAAAACATCCGCCCCGTCCTCGTCACGCAGTTGGCACGCGGTTGAGATGAGGCGATCAAGGGCACGCTTTTCGTCGGCGAGGTCCTTTACACCCAGGTTCAGCGCGCGACCTCCGGCAAAACGGTCGTTGAGTCCCATCGAGGAAACCGCCGCAAGGTGGCGCGGAATTGAGGCTGGACGGATGGCAATGATGCCGAACCGTTCTCCTAGGGTTAATGCGTCTGATAACGCGGCCTCCCGGATGCCCAGAACAGGGCGAGAGGTTTCTTGCCGAAGACGCGTCACGCCCGGATCGCTGAAGCATGCGGTCACGAAACCTGTCGCGTCTGTCAGAGACCTTGCAAGGCGAAGCATTGGTTCGATCACGCCGTCGAAATGGGCCTGCATTTCAATTCCAGCCGGCCCTTCGGCAAGCGTCAGGCAATGGATCGGATGTCCGAAAGATACCAGCGGATCGATCGCGTCTTTCAATCCGTCTGTCGCGCCTTGTGAGGAGCTTGGGTTGATAACGTAGAGCGTCATGCGCCCTCGCGTGTGGGGCTTTGAACCTCGATCTGGTAGCCTTCCGGATCGTTGAAAATGAATGCGCGTATTCCAATTTCATCGTTTTGAAACATTTGGCTCAGGTTCGCCAGCTTTTGTGTGTCGGCCCAGTGAAACCAAGCGTCTACATCTTCCACGCGCAGGCAAAGCTGCACGCATTTGTTCACCTGCCAGCTGTTCATGCCGTGTGTTTCGTCAACTAGGCCCACATGCGCACCACCCGCCAGCCGGAAGATTTTTGCCCAGCCCTGATCAATGGCCAAGGAAAGACCCAATGTGTCACGGTAGAACGCTTCCGCGGCGGCAAGGTCACGATAATAGAGGAATGTGATTGCAAGGCTTGGGGCGCTGGGCGGCGTCATGTCATGGCCTCGGTGTACTCAAGCGCCGGGAGTGCTTCAGTCGTCACACCGATTGAGGGCCGTGCAATCCATTTGCCTTGCCCGGTCTGTCCGGCGAGCTTGCCATCCTCAACAATCGTCTGTCCTCGAAGCAAGACCATCTTCGGCGATCCAGCAATAGTTCGACCCGTCCAGGGGTTGTAGCCAACGTTGTCACTTAGATCGTTGTCCTTGTATGTGACTTGCCCTGCCGGGTCCCAAAGAACCAAATCGGCATCAAAGCCCACTTTAATATCACCCTTGAAGGGCAAGCCATGGATTTCAGCCGGTTTTGTGCAGCACATTCTGACAAGGTCTGTTGGGCTGACGCGCCCCTTTAGCATGGCGTCAAACATCAGAGGCATGCGAACTTCCACCCCCGGTAACCCGTTGGCAATTTTTGAAAAATCCACATCTGTGCCGTTTGACAACTTACCTGTTTCATCAAATCGGTAGGGCGCATGATCTGAGGACACCAGGTCCAGTGTGCCGTCGGCCAGCCCGTCCCATAATGCGTCTTGATCTGTGCTGGTGCGTTGTGGCGGAGAGCACATCCATTTTGCGCCCTCGATGCCGGGTCGGTTCAGGACGTCGACCGTCATCAGAAGGTAGTGGGGACAGGTCTCTGCCCAGATAGGGACGCCTCGGGCACGCGCTTTTCTTATGGCCTCAACCGCTTCGGTTGTTGAAATGTGAAAGAGCATCACGGGCGTTGCGAAAAACTCCGCAAACCGGATCATGCGCTCGACCGCTTCAATCTCGGCCAGGCGTGGATGCGACAGCGCGTGATGCTTAGGTGCCGTCTTGCCAGCGGCCAGCAATTTATCCTTCGTCCAGCCAATCAAACCATCGTTTTCCGCATGGACGCAAACAAGCGCGCCTGCGTCCTTTGCAATGGCGAGCACGTCGCAGATGTCGCGGTCGGACAGTTGAATGTTGTAGGTCGTGAAAATCTTGATTGAGCGATGCCCTGCCGCGATCAAGGTCTGCAAATCCTCTGTCACGTGATCTGCTGTCATGTCGTTCACGATGATATGGAACGCATGGTCAATGACCGCGCCACGACGGGCGCGAACGGCGTAGTCTTCAATAGCGGCAGACAGGCGAGGCGCAGCACTTTGGGGCGCAAAGCTTACAACTGTCGTGGTGCCCCCAATTGCAGCAGAGCGGGTCGCCGTTTCAAAGGTGTCGGCGTTCATCAATCCCATGCCGGACGTTTGCTCGATATGGGCATGCACATCCACGCCGCCGGGTGTCAGGATACATCCGGTCCCATCGATTTCATATGTGGCGTCGGTTTCTACGGTGCCAACCGCGGAAATCTTGCTGTCACGAATTGCAATATCGGCGATCTGGTCGTCGTTTGACGACAAGACGCGCCCGTTTCGAATGATCAGATCATTGTGTGCCATATCCGAGTATCTAGAGCAGGTGATGACGAGATCGACAAGCAGGTCGTGAGACTTGCGCTTGGGCGGGGTGACGGGCAGGGTGGCGCGGTCGATTTTGAAGAAGGGCGCAAGTGATGTCGCCGATTATGGGGCTATTGGACCGGGGTGGCGTGGTGATTTGGATCATCGCGGCCTTAAGTGTCGTGGGGCTTGCGGTGATCCTTTGGAAGGTCTGGCGATTGGCCGCTTTGGGGGCATGGGGGGGGGCGCGTGCCGAAGCTTCTGTCGAGGCATTTCGCTTGCACGGACAGGTCGACAGCGCTGACGGCGGTGGAGTACGCGCAATGGTCGTGCGTGCTGCGATGCATGCTGTCACAGATGCGCGGCTCACAGCCGAACAGGCCCGCGAAGAAACCGAGCGCGTGGCCCGTCGCTCGCTTGCGGACGCGCGTCGCGGTTTGCGCGTGCTGGAAGTGATCTCGACGGTGGCACCGCTCCTGGGGCTGCTGGGCACAGTTCTGGGCATGATCGTTGCGTTTCAGGCGCTTCAAACAAGCGGTTCTCAGGCGGATGCGTCGGTGCTTGCGGGTGGTATCTGGGAGGCGCTTTTGACAACGGCTGCGGGGATGGCCGTGGCAATTCCGGCGGCCTTGGCGCTTGCTTGGTTCGAGGCAGTCATTGACCGCGTGGCAAGCGACCTGGAAGACCTCCTGGCGCGTGTGTTTCTTGCACGCCCTGTCTCGCAGACCCGGGCGGCGGAATGAGCCTAGCGCTTCAGCCTCCAAGGCGTCGGCGCGTGATGAGCCTGACACCGATGATCGACGTGGTTTTTCTTCTGTTGGTTTTCTTCATGCTGGCCGCGCGCTTCGATCAAACGGCGGTGCTTCCCGTAGCGCTTGGCGGGGGGGCTTCGGATTATTCCGGCCCTCCGCGGCTGATTGATGTGACGCCTGGTGGGGTTCGTCTTAATGGCGTGGCTACAGAGGATGCTGACCTAGTCGCCGCCGTCCTTCTGTTGGTCGAAACATCAAATGACCTTGTCATTCTGCGGGCGCGCGACGGCGCGGATGTCCAGCGCCTTGTGGATGTGATGGGACTGTTGCGCGAGACGGGGTTAAGCCGCCTCACTCTTGTCGAATGATCCGGCTCTGCGAACCCAGACGCACGCGTCCAGAAAACATTGTGCCGATGATCAATGTGGCGTTTCTCCTTTTGATCTTTTTTCTGATGACAGCGGTGATCGCGCCGTCCGACCCCGTGCGGATTGCGCCACCGACCGGCCTTGGTGACGAAAGTGACGCCGGGGAATTGATCCTTTACATCGACGCTGACGGCACGCTTTGGAAAGACGGAACGCCCGGCGCATTGCCGGAAGGCATCGGCGGTCAAAGCGTTACAATTCGCGCCGATCAGAACCTGTCGGGGGCAGTCTTGGCAGATGTCTTTGGTCAATTGAAGCGGGCCGGCACTGAAGGCGTCAACCTGGTGGTGGCGCGGCCTTGAACATGGCAAGTTCACCTAACGTGGACTGGTTTAATACGGATAACTAGCAATCAAAGAATGGAGATCGCGAAATGGCAAAAGGCTATATCATGGGGCATATTACGGTCAGAGACGCAGAAAGCTACAAAGAGTACGTCGAAAAAGACACACCAATTTTGGCGGCATTGGGCGGGCGCTTTGTGATCCGTGGCGGGCAATCCGAAGTTGTCGAAGGCGAGGCTCTGTCCCGCCATATTCTGATTGAGTTCGATAGCTATGAATTGGCCCGTAAAGCTTACCATGACCCTGAATACCAAGTTGTCGCGGACATTCGTCGCCGTAATGCTGACAGTGTCATTATCTTGGTCGAAGGGACTGAATAGCAAACGCGCCTTTGTAAGGTGCATCCACCTTAAAAGCTTGATTTGACGATTTCCGGATTATTTTTACCCAGAAATGTTTTTTTTATACTCTCCTTAAGGGATATCGCCTTTGGTCTTCCGCTTTTGATGTGGAATGTCGATCCGTAGCGAAAGAGGTCGACAATGCGGGGCAACGTCAATGGTGATCTCGGCTTGCACAGTTGCCAGGTTGTGGTTGGCATTGGGGTTCCGACCTTTACGGAAGACATCGACCAGAACCCATGCAAAGGCGTCTATCCCAGGTCGACCATGGAGGATGTTCGGCACAGCTGTCTCGCCACCGACTTCACACCCTCCGAGGATGGCTACGACATCACCGCAATAGTGTGCGAGACGCGACGGCTGTCAAACGCGGGCTCACTAGAAGATACGCCAATTTCCCGCATCGGACGGAAAACTTGCATCACCAGACCTCCAGAGACCCCTGCGCAAAAAAAGGATATGTTCAAAGCTGCGCCCTCTTTTGTTGTGACGGACAGAAGCGGAAAACTGGTTTTCGCCTCCGAGCGGACGGTTCGCCTATGCAGACAAATTCCCAGACGGCTGAGGATACCGGCCTCGGCGCTCAAGCGCATATTGGCCGGAAGATGCGAAAAATCACGCCGGACCTGTGGGATGAAATCGGTGGTATTTTCGAGATTGCCATTGCAACTGGGCAGCCCGTCTTGTTGCACCGCGTTGAAGGCGCGACCGTCTCGCCCGCTGGCGAGCGTCGCGTGTTCATGACCGATTGCCACCCGGTCCGGATCGGCAATGGGATTTTGGCCATCGGCGCGATTTTTCACGATATCACCGAGCAGACCGAGATGCAGGCAGAGCGATGCCGCGTGATGCTAGAGCTTCAGCATCGCAATAAGAACATACTCTCCAATGTATTGGCCCTTGGTCGCCGTGCAAGACGCGATGCAGGGCCCGCTGTCGGTGTGCTGGATATATTGGCGATGTGGATAAAAGCGCGTTCGAATACGCAGAAGCTTTTGACGCAGGAAAATTGGTACGCGGCGAATATTTACGCGCTGATCCGTCCGGAGTTAACGGATATTTATGGCCCGGAGCGTGTTCACTTGGCTGGGCCGCAGCTTCAATTGAATGCGCGCGCGGTTGTCGCGCTGGCAGTGGCCGTTTATGAGCTTGCGACGAATGGGGCCAAATACGATGTATTTTCGCAAGGAAGTGGCAATGTCGCGCGGACTTGGATGCGGATTGAGTACGGCGTCGATGAGCGCGTGGTTTTCCGATGGACAGAAACCTGCGGGCCCAAGGTTGCAGGACAACTGGGTGGGGGTTTTGGGAGCCAGATGATCGCATCGACGATAACGAGAAGTTTTCTTGGCGCAATTGAAATGAATTGGCGATCCGAGGGCCTATTGGTCGAGATTTCCATTCCATATGAGGCTTTTAGAGAAACTTAAGGAGGCGTGGACTATGATGCCCTCTAATCTTTCCGCCCTGCATACTGAAGACGAGATCCTTATTGCATTCGAAACTGCAAACATTCTGGCGGACCTTAGATTTGGAGCTATGCGCGTTGCTCACACTTTGCAGTCTGCGGAAAAACTCGATCTTGCAGAATGCTTCGATGTCGCGCTGGTTGATATGAACCTTGGCAGCGGAGAGCTTATAACCGAAATTGGTATGTCACTAAAAAAGCGCGGCTCGCCTGTGGTGTTCGCGTCCGGCTAAAAAAAGTGGGAACTCAGCGCGTGTCTTCAGGGATCTTATTTCCTTGAAAAGCCTGTTTCGGCGCGGGATATCAAGCGCCCTTGCCGACACACTTGCGGCCAAAATGTCCGTTTGGATCAAGACATAAAAAACCGGCGAACTCTAAAGTCCGCCGGTAGTAATGATGCCAACAGGGAGGCGTTGGCGATCAGAAACTTACTTTGCAGTTGCTTTCTTCGCAGCTGCAGTCGCCTCGTTTGTGGCTTTCTTGACAGCGGCGGTTGCTTCTTCGCCCATGTCCTTGCCTGCAGCGAGCATCAGATCGACTGTTTCCATCTGAACTTTTTTCGCGATCTCAGCGAAAGCAGCCATGGATTCGGTACCCATCTCAGCCTGCTCCGAAGCGAAATCGGTCATGGCTTTTGTGTAGTCAGCCGGGTCTTCTTTGGCGGTGGTTACGGACCCAACCTTGCCAAGTGTCGACTTTGTCCAGCCTGCGGAAATCTCAGCGGACTTCTCAGCAGCTTCCAGAACGACTTTCGACATTTTGTCTGCAAAGTCTGCCTGGGATTTGAATGCGTCTTGCATGGAAGACATGTCTACTGGGAAAGACCCCATCATATCCTTCATCTCCGACGGGAAAGACCCCATCATGTCTTTCATCATTTTTGTGTAGTCATTGGTAGCTTTAGCCATTGGTCTCTCTCCTATGTTTGCGTTGAACGAGGTCACCCGTTTCTGCGTCTGGAGAACACATACATGCTGCAGTGCGGCATTGCAAGCTTTTATGCTGCGCTGCGGCACAAAATTTAGATGCACAATATCAGAGACTTAAGGTTTTTTTGGGCGTTTCCGTGACGTATTTCCCGGGAGCAGGGTACAAAATCGGGTGAGTCGCGGTCTCTCCCGGAGTGCGTGCGGGCACTTGTTTTCCCGACTTCGGCGACAGCCATGCATCCCAGCGCGGCCACCAGGACCCCTCATGAAAATCCGCACTCTCGCGCCATGCGTCGGTGTCGAGGGTCCAGTCGTCATTGGTGTAGTGACCATATTTCATCTTAGAAGGCGGATTCACAATTCCGGCGATATGTCCGGACTCCGAGAGAATGAAGGTTTTTGAGCGGCTGCCCATTTGCTTGATGCCGGTATAGGACGTCGTCCAGGCTGCAATGTGGTCGGTCTCGCAGGCAATCGCACAGACCGGGACAGTGACATCCGAGATTTTCAGGGTTTCGCCCAAGACCTCGAAGCCTTCGCGGGCAAAACGGTTTTCCTGACAAAGTCCGCGTAGGTATTCCATCGCCATACAGCCGGGCAGGTTGGTTCCATCGCCGTTCCAATACAGAAGATCAAACGCTGGTGGTGCCTCGCCCATCATGTAGCTGCGGATGGCTGGCCCATAAATCAGATCGTTTGACCGCAGATAGCTGAAGGTTTTAGACATGATCTTCTTGTCCAGCATCCCATCGACTTCCACCTGTGCTTGGATCGAGTCCACAAAGTCGTTCGAAAGGAAAACACCCACTTCGCCCTGGTCTTCAAAGTCAGTCAGCGCAGTAAACAGGGTTGCCGACTTGATCGACTTGTCGCCGCGCTTTTTCATCAAAGCCAATGTCAGCGACAAAGTTGTCCCGGCAATACAATAGCCAACCGCGTTGACCTGTTTCTCGCCGGTGATCGTTTTCACCTGCTCAACGGCACTAAGATACCCCTTCTCAACATAGTCGCCGAGGCCAATATCGCGGTAGCTTGGGTCCGGGTTCTTCCAGCTCACGACAAACAAAGTATAGCCTTGCTCGACGATCCACCGGATCAATGAGTTCTGGGGCTTCAGATCGAGAATGTAGAATTTGTTGATCCACGGCGGAAAGAGAACCAGCGGCGTTTTGTGCACCGTCTGTGTTTTCGGCGCGTATTGGATCAGCTCGAACAGCTCATTTCGATAGACAACCGAACCCTCAGCGGTCGCGATGTTCTCGCCGACTTTAAAGGCGTTCTTGTCGGCAAGCGTGACAAGCATCTCGCCATCACTCGCCTCGATATCACGGACAAGATTCTCCAAGCCATCGACCAAAGACTGTCCGTCGGTTTCAACCGCCTTGGTCAGGGCGGCCGGGTTTGTGCCAAGAAAATTCGTCGGGCTCATCATATCGACGATCTGGCGGGTGAAGTAGCGCGCGCGCTTTTTGTCCTTATCTTCTAAACCCTCAAGCTTATCCACCATCTCGGACATGGCGTCCGCTGAAAACAAGTACTGCTGTTTCACGTAGTTGAAGAAGGGATGATTCTCCCACAAAGGGTCGCTAAATCGGCGGTCTTTCGGCGAATGATCCTCGGGTGGCTCAAGCTTGCCGTGCGCGAGGTTGTTTTGAGCGTCTATATAATGCGTGAGTGCTTTCGCCCAATAGCCGACCTGATGTTCGATCAGCTTGGAGGGGTTTGACATCATCTCCGCCATGTAGGCCGAGGCGGCCTTCTTGTAGAGGTCCTCGCCTGGACCGTCGAGCCCCGGATGCTTTGGTTTCTTTGCGGCAACCGCGGCAATCAACCTCTGAGACAGCTCCTCGATTCGCGCCAGATTTTCGTTCAGGCGGTCCAGATTCGCCGACGTTTCTGTTTCTTTTGTTGCCATTGGCGGGTTTCGAGCCTATTTTGCAGGTGCAGCATTTAAGTTGTGATGTACGAACGTAAGTCTATCGCCGCAACCTTCTAAGGGTCAAAGCGACGAATTGGCTCGCCAACCTTGAGGTGCCAGATGCGATATATGATGACTTACGATCTGATGGATACTTTCCGGAATACAAACCAGTGGGCGGGCGCAAGCGCGCAAGCAATTGCATCCTACCCGATATGGGGCATGTTTCCCAACCCGGCGTTCAATCTGATGGCCGCATGGGGCGAAGTGACCGAGCGCAGCTTCTCGCGCATGGTGACCAAACCTGACTGGGGTCTCGACAGCGTTGTGGGGTCAGACGGCCGTGACCATATCGTGACGGTTGAAAATGACCTTCGGCGTCCGTTTGGTGATCTGATCCACTTTGATGTGCAGGGACGTGTGCCAAAAAAGCGACGGGTTTTGCTCGTGGCTCCTATGTCGGGCCATTATGCGACGCTTCTGCGCTCGACCGTCCAAAGCCTTCTGCCGGACGCGGATGTCTGGATCACCGATTGGCACAACGCCCGTGATATCCCGGTAAGCGCCGGAAAATTCGATATTGAAGATTATACGCTCTATCTCGCCGAATTCATGGACCATCTTGGCCCCGATCTTCATGTGATCGCTGTGTGCCAACCGGCGCCACTTGCACTGGCTGCGACGGCGTATCTTGCGGCTCAAAACCCCAAAGCTCAGCCTCGAACACTTACTCTTATCGGTGGCCCCATCGATCCCGATGCGAACCCGTCCGACGTGACCGACTTTGGTCGCCGCGTCACGATGGGTCAGCTTGAGCAAATGATGCTTCAGCGCGTCGGTTTCAAACACGCCGGCGTTGGGCGAATGGTCTATCCGGGGCTCTTGCAGCTTGCGTCTTTCGTATCGATGAACTCCGAAACCCATTCATCGGCGTTTTACGAACAAATCATGCGGGTCTCTAAAGCCGAGGCCGGCGATCATGATAAGCACAATAAATTCTACGACGAATATCTTGCGGTCATGGACATGACGGCGGAATTTTACATGTCGACGGTCGAGCGAGTCTTTAAGAACCGTGAGATCGCTCAAAACCAATTCGTTGTGGACGGACGCCCGGTCGACATTGGCGCAATCAACAACGTTGCCGTAAAAATCGTCGAAGGCGAAAATGACGATATCTCGGCGCCGGGTCAGTGCCTTGCTGCGCTTGACCTGCTTACGGGTCTGCCGGACTCCAAAAAAGCCGCGCATCTCGAGCCGGGTGCGGGACACTACGGCATCTTCGCGGGCAAAAGCTGGCGCAACAACATCCGCCCTCTGGTTCTCGATTTCATCGACGCGAATTCGCCAGCGACAGCCAAACGCAAAAAGCGCGCTTGATCAGGTCCAGTTAACAGCAGCGCCGCCGGGTAAGGCGGCGCGGGCGCGCATGGGGAAATCCATCGCATAGTTTTTTGCGGCGCAAAAAGCGCCGACCCATTCGTCATTCATCAAAATGAAATCCAGAACCGAGGCCAGGAACTCCGCATCCTGCGCCCGCTCTCGAATGTCGTCGAGGCCTGCTCCAGTCGATCCAAGAAAGACGGGCAAAAGCTCGTCGTCTGAGGCAAGCCAGACAAGGGCTTCGATGGCCAGAACTTCGGCGGAGTCTCGCGCGAGGGGTGTCAAAGGGGCTCTCCTGGAAAGACTTTATGAACTCTTCTGAGAAAAGACTGAACGGCAAAGGAACAAATGTAAATATTACTGGGGCAGCACATGGCGAACCACATATTGCGGTTGGGTGGCTCGACGCCGGCACGGATCCTGACGTCGTCGCCGCTGACCGGCATATATGAGGTGCCGGACAGCGGCTCCCTTATCGCACGGGAACCATGTCTCAGCCTAAGACAAGAAATGTCCCACTTGGTTATTCTGCGGCGTGCGGTGGGGCAGCATCTATGATTGATACCACGCGCGGGCAAAAAGCTGTGGTCGACCGTTTGCTTGGCCTTGCTGATGGCGCTCCTTATTGCGCCAAAGCAGCGGGGCGTAATCGGATCGAGGTCGCGTTTACTCCCGCCTGAGCCGGCGTAGGTCACGCGCAAGCCGGTCCGCATAAGCCGCGCGCTCAGTGGGGTCTAGCCGTGAGAGTTGCTCGACAAGCAATGCTTCTCCGATGTTTTGGCGTCGAAGAGCGATCTCGCGCTGTTCCTGCAGAATTACTTGTACAGCCTCGGGGTCAAAAGGCTCGGTATTCAGAGCGGTCAGCAAGGCTTCGAACCGTGCGCGCAAAGCGCTTCTATTCTCACGCAAGCGGTCATCGTCTCTGCGAATTTCTTGATAAAGCGCGCGACGATCTTCGGGTTCAAGGGCCCGAACGAAGGGAATTCCGACCACAGATCGTGCCGGACCGTCGAGGCGCTCGCCACGGTCTTTCCCACGATTGTCAATTACGATCCCCGCTACAACACCGATGATCAGCATGTTGCAAATCAATGAGACGGCGAGAAGCGGTTTGACCCAGCGCCGCTTGGGAGTGGGTTTCTCGGTCATCCATCGACCTCCAGATCGCTAAAGCCACTTAGGGCGACGGCAGGGAGAAACGCAGAGACGTCAAAATCGGCGCTGTCTCCGAAAGCCAATCCGTCGGCGAAATCCGAAGATGGGACGTGGAATCCGATCCAGACCCCGGCAAGCGTGGCCGCTGCAAGACCCGCCAGCGGCACCATTGCGGCGGCTATCCGCGCCCAGAGGCTGATTGTCGTTGTGACCGCCATTGGAGTGGTTTGCTTAGAAATCACCGCATCCGCGTCGGCCTCAAGTCGCGCCATGAAATCGGGCGAAAGTCCCAGTGCATCGCTGCGCGCACCTTCGAACAAAGCCTCCAGCGCCAGATCGTCTTTTGCGTCATTGGTCATCATCATACCCCAGTTCGGCTCGTTTGCCCCGCAATGCCGCCCCGAGCGCGCGTTTTCCGCGCGCTACAAGACTTTCCACCGCTTCGACGCCGATGTCCATGATCTCGGCTATTTCCGGATTGCTCCGTTCTTCAATATGCCTCAGCACGACGGCGTGCCGCTGTCGCTCGGGCAGCGTGGCGAGAGCACCATTTAAGGCGTCGCGACGCGCAGTATCGGTCATTTGTTCCACAACCGATTGCAGGTCGGCTGCGGGTTCTGCAATTGCGTCGATGTCCACCGTCGGCTTCCTGGCCCGAAGTTTGTCGGTACACAGGTTCACCAAAACCCGGAAACACCACGTCGATACCTTGGCCTCGCCTTGCCGCCATTCCGGTGCGACCTTCCACAACCGAACAAGCGTTTCCTGAACCACGTCTTCGGCCTCTGCACGGTCGGACAAAACCCTGGTCGCATGCGATAAAAGGCGCGGCGCCAGCCGTTCTATCAGAACCCGCGCAGCACTTGCATCGCCGTTGGCCACAGCAACCAGAAGCGCCGCATCTGGCGCCACATCTGGTGATGCTTCTGGATTTGCGTGTTGCATGGTCTGATGACAGGCCTAGCGCCGGATCGCCGTTTGGGCAATCCGGCACTGACTTGGATGTCTCACAGGCGCTCAGCTTCAACCGTCGCGCTTGCCACCTTTACCACCGCGACGATCTGCCATTTTTTTGCGGAACTCTTCGAACTCTTCGGCGTTGACGCCGCCCGAGCCGTCGGTATCGGCGCGTTCAATCATCCGTTCGGCGCGCGGACCACCACCCTGACGGGCTTCAATCGCGTCGCGGCTTACGGTGCCATCTCCATCAGCGTCGAGGCGTGCGAATATTTGCATCGCGCGCTCCGCGGTCTGGGCCTGCATGTGAGCGATGAACTCGGCTTCTGTGACCTGACCGTCGCCGTTTGTGTCGAGATCGGCAAACCGTTTGGCGCGTGCAGCCTCAAGGTCTTGAGTCTGGATCTCGCCGCTGCCATCTGTATCAAGCGTTGCGAAATCCATCGGACCCGGTCCGCCGCGGCGTTCTTGTGCCTCGGCGACGCCTAACCCGGCGGTGATCGCAAGTGCTGCCAGAGCGAGGCGGAGTGTGTTGTTGTTCATTGGGAGCGTTTCCTTCAGCTTGAAAAATTTGTTTCGTGCTCTTCAAACGGTCGTGCGTCTGGCTTCCGTCGCACTTTTTGCAAAAAAGTTTTTTCAAGGACGCGACATCCCGCCGCAAGGACATTTGGTACCATTTCCTTTTTACCTTGCCGCCTCGATGGTTGCAGCTTGAAGGGCTGGCGGCGCGCTGGCTGGAAGGCATTGCGATGTATCACGATTACAAAATAGTTTTGAAGGACGATGTCCAACCAAACACCGAAGAGCGTGATGTGCGCGGCTCGATGTTACGGGGCTGGCGGCGGACCTGTCCGAATTGTGGGCGTGGTCCATTGATGAAAAGTTATCTGGCAGTGCGTGATAGCTGCCCTGTTTGCGACGAGGACCTGTCTCACCACCGTGCGGACGATGGGCCTGCTTATCTGACTATTTTGATCGTCGGGCATCTGATGGCGCCGGGTTTGATCTGGGCCTTTACCGAATTTCGTCCAGATCCAATGATCCTCGCCTCGACCTTTACAGTAGGATGTGTCGCGCTTTCGCTCTATCTTTTGCCAAGGCTGAAGGGGGCGATTGTCGGTTTACAATGGGCGAAACGCCTGCATGGTTTCGGGGCCTCCAATCGAGGTTGAACCTTTGAGCGACGACCTCCCAATTCGTGCGGCGTCGACGATTATTCTTATACGTGATGTTGCGACACGACCTGCGGTGTTAATGGGGCAGCGGGGAAAAGGCGCTGTTTTCATGCCAAGGAAATATGTGTTTCCCGGCGGAGCGGTGGATGCCGCGGACGCTAATGTGCAGCTTTCCGAGCCGATTGATCCGCGCAGTCGCCGGTTGTTGATGTTGGAGAAAGATGCACCCGAGGTTACGCCCGAAGCTCTTGCGGTGGCGGCGATCCGGGAGTTGGCCGAGGAGACAGGCTTGGTGCTTGAAAGGCCCGGCGCTTTGCGGTTTTTCCTTCGTGCGATCACGCCCCCCGGGCGACCCCGGCGTTTTGATGCGCGTTTCTTTCTGGCGCCGGTCGAGGCTATTTCGGGCGGCGCAGAGGCCGATTTTCACGATAGCGACGAGTTATCCCATTTGCATTGGGTGGCGCTGGACGATGTTCACGCGTTGGATTTGGTGAACGTGACGGCGATGGTGCTTGAGCGTTTGGCCGAGCATTTGCCATCGCTTGAAACACCCAAGCGCGTGCCCTTGGTGAGGAATGACCGGATAGAGGATCGTGTGGTCTGGCTAGGTTGAGCCGATCAGCGTGACGGTGGTGATCGAGATCGTCAACAGGCCCATTCCGAGCAGTTCACGCGGCGATGTTTTTTCGCGAAAGAACAACACGCCCATCGCAAGCGAAAAGATCAACTCGATCTGCCCGACCGCAAAGACATAAGCGGCGTTCTGTAGAGAAAAGGCAGCAAACCAGCACCAGCTTCCGATCAGCGAAAACACTCCAACAAGCGATGATTTTCGCCAACCTTTTAGGGTCTCGCTGATCTGGCCGGGTTCGCGCAGGACCAGCCAAAGCCCAAGGGCGAGGGCTTGCGCCGTGGCGACGAAGGCCAGTGTCAGACCCGCAACAAGGAAGGTGTCGGCGCTGTCGATTGCAAGGACCGCGCCGCGATAACCGATTGCAGAAAGCGCGAAGAAAATACCTGATAACAATCCGATAGCCGCGCTTTTGTTGAAAATTCCGCCACCTTCGGGGGCCTTGGAAAGAAGCATCACTCCGATGAACCCAAGGGCAATGAAGGCAGCGCCAAGCGGGTCAAGAAGGTCCCCGAGGATGACGAAGCCTGCAAGCGCAGTCAGCATCACTTCGGTTTTCTTGAAGGTGATGCCGACCGCAAAAGAACGTCGCTTGAACAAGGTGACAGTGCAGATCGTAGCGAGGATTTGGGTTGCGCCACCGGACAGCGCGTAGGGCCAAAAGCTGGGTTTGACGTTTGGCAGCGTGGCGGGAGTAACGGCGATGTAAGCGGTCATAATCACAATGACGACGGGCGCCGACCACAAGAACCGCGCCCAAGTGGTGGCCGCGGGGCTAAGCGCAACTCCGGCCAGCACCTTTTGGATCGCAAAACGGATTGTTTGCGCGGCCGCTGCGGTGATGGCGAGGATAACCCAAAGCTCCATCCGCGGACCTTGGGTGGAAACGCGTGGTTTGGAAAGGGGTTAGCTGCGTCGCCAGATCGGATGCGGGACTGGGTCTTTGGGCGCCAGAAAATGCTTGGCGAACACTTCGCGATAGGAGCGATAAAAGTAGCCATCGTTTTGAGACAGGTAGCGGCCTGGATTCTTGCGGAAAAGGCGCGGCAAGCGATACCACGGGATGCGCGGATGGATGTGGTGCAGGACGTGGTAATTGTTGTTGAGGAACAAAAGCGCAAGCGGGCCCTGGTCGTCGATGATGACGGTGCGGCCCCGTGCTTTTACGTGGGCCTGATGTTCCAGGAAAGTACGGATTTTCAAAAGCGACAGCCCACCGTAGGCGGCAAGACCATAGGCCCAAAACGGAATTGTCGCGACAGTCGAAAGCCAAACAATAACAGCAGTGAGTGCGGGGATATGCCAGGCCCAACCCCTGAGGACGCGGGGATCAGCGCGGCGGTTTTGCCAGTCCGAGCGCAAGAAGCAGGCGGTGCCAAGAAGCGGGCCAATGAGGAGACGCCCGGCCAGCGTGTTGTTGGCGGTGCGGATGGCTTTGGCAAAGCGGGACATTTTATCCCAGTCACCGGGATCGATATAGTTGCTTTCGGGATCGTCGTAGGGGTCGGTTAGTCGGCTGTCTAGGTGGTGGTCCAGATGGGTGTCGCGGAAGCGGGCATATGGCAGGATCAGCGTCAGCGCGGGCGCGACGAGGAGCGCGTTTAAGCGGGTGCTTTTGAAGGGGTGGTCATGGATCGCTTCGTGTTGGACTGATGAGAACTGCGCAATGGCGATGGCTGCGACAAGGATCGCAAATGGCAACGACAAGGTGGGCAGCCATATAGTGGCAATGGCCCAGACGAGGTAGGTCACAGCCAACACCAGAAGTGTTGGCCATTCGGTGGCGCCGGGCGTGGCCGATCTGAAAAGTGTTCGAAGTGTCGTGGTCGCCATATGCTGGTTTTCGCACTTGCGGGGTGTATGGGGAATTTCGTATGTAGTTACCATTAATTCACAAATCGTGAATTAAATCACCAACTGTGAGAAAATGGATAAACGCGACCGCGCTAAGCTGTTCAAATTGAGGCTTTCTGAAGCGATGGCGGTGAAATCCGCGACCCAGAGCGGTCTGGCGCGGGCCGTTGGGGTAGATCGCTCGACGATCTCTCAACTTTTGACACGCGACACAGCACGAATGCCGAACGCGCAGGTGGTGGCCGAATGTGCGGCCGCTTTGGGCGTGTCCGGCGACTGGTTACTGGGTCTGTCGGACAAACCCGAACGCGCAGCGGATATTCTTGCAGCCTCGATGCAGGTGTCGGAGGCCCCGCGTGCCTTGATCGACGAACAAATTTTTGCGTGGCACCAAGAGGCGGCTGGCTACAAGATGCGCCATGTTCCGGCGGCGTTGCCTGATATGCTGAAGACAAGTGCGCTGCTTCGCTGGGAATATGAACCTCATTTGGGGAAGTCTTCGGATCAGGCGATCGGGGCCAGCCGCGACCGGTTGGAATGGATCCAGCAGTCTTTGTCAGACTACGAAATTGCCATGCCACTCTACGAAATTCAGTCTTTGGCGAGTTCGACAGGGTACTATAAGGGCCTGCCCAAGGACGTACGTGACGAGCAGATGCGGTATCTTACGCAGCTTCACGCCGAGCTTTACCCGTCTTTGAGAGTCTTTTTATTCGATGCAAGGCGGCTGTGGTCTGCCCCACTGACGGTGTTCGGACCGTTGGTTGCCGTTTTGTATGTGGGTCAGTACTATATGGCGTTTCGCGACCGCGAGCGCGTCAAAGTCCTGACGGAGCAATTCGATGGGTTGGTGCGCGAAGCCACTGTGTCAGAGCGGGACTGGCCCGCCCATCTTCAGGCGCTTTCGGCTTTGGGGGGCTGAACCGAGCGTGGCTTTGGCCCAAATTCCTGCGCGGCAAGCTGCGATAGGACCATGGTTGCGTCGGATTTCGCCTTTGCGTCTGTTTTGGACGACACATCAATCACGTAGCCTCCGTTTTCGCCTTGATCGACGCGAAGCACATGGGCAGGGCGCAGCGCGCAGCCTTGTACAGCGTCCACGTCGAAGTCTTTGGTGACGACGGCAATCGTCGTTTCGCGTGGGGCTTCGCCTTGCGCACGTTGAATAACTTTTCGCATCAGCTCCAGGCGTTCGGGCAGGCAGATCACGACCCAATCCGCACCACGCACGGTGCTCGAGATAGTGCTTTCGCGGGTCCAGTCGCGCTTGAGGTCGGGAACCCCTTCCGCAATGGGATCTGGATCAAAGCCGGAGACGGCCCATCCGGTTGCGTGAAACGCACGGGCGATGTCGCCGCCACGTGTGCCAAGCCCAAGAACCGCTACTTTCCGGGTCATGGTGCCTCCTGCATTGTCGTTTGAAGTTGGGATAGATTGTAGCCGTTGAAAGCCAGAATATCGCGCGCCGCTTTTAAGCGGTCGGCGGGAATGACGGGTTCTCGATTGAGGATCCAACCGGCGCGGCCTGACGGTGTGCCGACGACAGCGGTGCGATAGTCAGTGTCGACCCAAAGCACCCAGTAGTCGGCCGCAAACGGCACGCCATCGAGGCGGATCTTAAGGCGTCCGGGGCCGTCAACGCGGGCGGTGCCGGCAATCTGGTCCACACCATCGTCCGTGTCGCAAATGTTCACGACATCAAACGTGCCGTTCTCTGCTGCAGTATAAGTGGCGGTTGTGTTGCGACAGCCCGCTTGGAACGGCACGGGGAAGCTGGCGACTTCGTACCAAGTCCCGGCGTATCGGGCGGCATCAAATGTGGCTATGGACGATATTGGCACGCCGGTATCGCGGTATTCTGGGAAGGCGACGCAGGCAGACAGGGCCAGTGGGATAAGGGCAAGCCAGCGCATCAGTTAATACACTGCGTTGCTATCTGACCGCCATCGGTCAGGATTTGGTGGCAGCCAAGGAAGGGCGTGGTGGGCGCGCAGGTGCGCGAGCGGGCAAGGCAGATGCTTTCGCAGTCGGAGGCTTCGCGACACTGCTGATTGGCGTCGTTTGTGGGGCGGTAACAGGTGAAAAGAACGCCACCTGCGCGCGCGCCCCAGCGTCCGCCGGAGTTTTCGCATTCGGTGCGGGGGCCTTCAAGGATATCGGGAACGCCGCCGGTTTCGGCAGATGCGCGCGGGCCGTCTTCCTGACACGCGGAAAGCGTCAGGGCGAGACAGATCGTTAAAAGACCGCGACTTAGCGCTGACATTCGTCCTCCCAAATATCCCTGCGTTCGTGTCGGACACTAGGGGTGCGTTTGGGAGCGGGCAACTGTGACGGTGCTTAGTAAGGCATCGGGTGGGCGCGGTGTGCTTTGGATACCTCAGCCAAAAGCTCTTCCGGCAATTCGACCGACGGTGCCTTGAGGATATGGGCCAGTTGCTCGGTCGTTGTGGCCCCAAAAATCGGGATCGTCGGGAAGGGCCGCGTGCGGGTCCATTGCAGCGCCATATGGGTGAAGTCGATGCCGAATTTGTCGGCGATTGCGGCGTAGACGTCGACGGCTTCGGCCACACGAGGACTATTGCGCCCCCCCATGCCGTTGTTGATCGACATGCGCGATCCTTTGGGGATGCTTTCGTGCCGGTACTTGCCGGTGAGGAAACCACAAGCAAGCGGCGAAAAGGCAAGAAGTGTGACGTCTTCGTGGTGGCTCAGTTCGCCCATGTCTGTGTCGTAGATACGGCAGAGAAGCGAGTATTCGTTCTGCATTGTCGCGACACGTGGGCCGCCGGCTTTCTCGGCTGCGTTCAACCAGTTCATTGTGCCCCACGCGCTGTCGTTTGACAGGCCAAAGGCGCGGATTTTACCTTCGTCGGCGAGGGCTTTCAGGACGTCCATGACTTCGGCCATGTTGTCGAGGATCGCGCTTTGGTGGGGCTGTTGGTCGGGCGCGAAGTCCCAGCACTGGCGAAAGTGGTAGGAGCCGCGGTTTGGCCAGTGGAACTGATAGAGGTCGACGTAGTCCGTTTGCAGGCGCTTGAGCGAGCCTTCGAGGGTTTCGCGCACGGTTGCCGCGGAGATGTCCTGTCCGGGTCGCACGAAAGCGCCGTTGGGGCCGGAGTGTTTGGTGGCGATGACAACCTGATCGCGCTTGCCGGATCTGGCGTTCCAGTTGCCGATTATTGTCTCGGTGGTGCCGACGGTTTCGGCCAGAACAGGGTTTACCGGGTACATTTCCGCGGTGTCGAGAAAGTCGATGCCCGCATCAAGCGCCATATCTATCTGGGTGTGGCTGTCGGCTTGGTTTGTTTGCGTGCCGAAGGTCATGGTGCCGAGGCAATAATCACTGACCTCGATGCCGGTGCGGCCAAGTTGGATACGGTTCATGGGGGAAATCTCCTTTGCTTATCGAGAAGGGATAGCGCCTCGCGTGGGATTGGCAAGTCGATCGGCGGGATTGAGAACAAAAAGCGAACATGCTAGAAGTGATTCATGTCTGCTGCCGCTGTTTCTCATCTTCTGACCCGTCAGACTCACCGCCGATCCAAGGCGCCTGCCGTGGCGTTTCTGGAGGGGCTCTCGCTTGAGCGGGGCCGGGCGCATGAGATTTGTGGCGCGGCGCGGCGGACGATGGCGTTTGCGGTGGCGCAGGCGATGGTGGGCAATGTGCTTTGGATCAGGCCATCCTGGACGCCTGGACGGCTTAATCCGGACGGCTTTATGCGGTTTGTCGATCCGGGACGGATTATCCGGGTGACGCCGAAGCGGCCCGAAGATTTGCTGTGGTGTACCGAAGAAGCTTTGCGGGCGGGGATTATTCCTTTGGTTGTCGCGGACTTGCCGGGGCCGCCCGGATTGACGGCGGTGCGGCGGTTGCATTTGGCGGCCGAGACGGGGGGCGAGATGTCGGGGGTGGCACCTTTGGGGCTGCTTTTGACGCCTGATAAAGGGGGCGCGCCGGGGGTGGAGACCCGGTGGTCGATGCGGCCTGCACACAGCAATACCAAGAAAGAGGCTTGGGTTTTGGACCGGGTGCGGGCGCGCACAGAACCGGTGAAGCGGTTTTACCTTAAGGGTTTAAGGACGGGATTGGCGCTTGGCGAGGCGCCTTAGGGTCTGAGGCGGAACAATCGCTTCGTTTTTTCTAAAGATGTTGTTGTTCAGGCGTCAGTATCCACGTCCGTGCTGCTTCTTGAGTTTTTTGACGCGGTGCCGTTGATAGGCCTCAATTTGACGGAATACGGGGC
>CAJQNG010000024.1 GCA_905479635.1 uncultured Boseongicola sp.
GTGCCGCCGGAGCCCATGATCATCGCGGAGAGCGTTCAGCGCTCTTTTACCCTCGGAAAGAAAGAAATCGAAGTCCTGCGGGGGATCGATCTCGAGATTATGCAGGGGGAGCGTGTGTTCTTGTGCGGGCCCAGCGGGGCGGGGAAGACGACCCTTCTCTACACCTTGGCGGGATTGGAGCGGCCCCAGAGCGGCAAGGTGAGGATCGACGGGGAGGACATCTACCGGATGTCGCGCCGGGCCCAGGCCAAGCTTCGGAATGCGCGGATGGGGTATGTCTTCCAAAATTACTATCTGCTCCCGGAGCTCACCGCCTTGGAGAACGTGATGGTGCCCGGAATGATCGGCGGAAACTCGGACTCCGAACGGGGCCGCGATTTGTTGGCCGCAGTGGGCCTCAAGGACCGAGCGAATCATCTGCCCACCGAGTTGAGCGGCGGAGAGCAACAGCGGGTCGCCATTGCTCGCGCCCTCGTGAACAGCCCCTCGATCGTATTCGCCGATGAGCCGACCGGTAACCTCGACCGCGCCTCTGCGATGCAGGTGATGGAACTGATCGCGGAGATCAATCACGAGGAAGGCACGACCTTCCTGATCTCGACGCATGACGAGAAGATCGCAACACTTTGCCGTCGCGAGATCGTGGTGGGGGACGGTGTTGTGACGGGATAGGACGAGCCAGGGTGAGAGCGTGTGCAGGTGCGATTTTGGGAGTGCCAACTCTTTGGACCCCCAGACAATATGAGGCAATTTGGGTGAGGATGATTTGTGTGATGACGTATCGGCTTGACTCAATGCCCACGTCGTCCGGCGGGATCAACTGGTCGACGCAACACCTGCATTAAAACGCCCTGCGGGGGTTTCGTATCCCAGTGTCTTTCTTGGTCGTTTGTTGAGCTGTCTTGCAACGGCACTCCGCTTAGCTTGACTACTTATCGACAAATTCGTGCCTGTTAGGAAGTACTGTCGCAGCAAGCGGTTGGTGTTTTTATTTGTCCCGCGTTGCCGCGCACTGCCCGGCAGTCGCTGCTTGCAGCGATGAGAGCGGCTCTATGCAATTGCGTCGACCTTTTTTGAATGTGGATCGGAAGGCGTGTGCAGTCTGAGATGTCGGGCAAATGCGCGTGCGACACGCGGGAGTGGCCGTTCATCTGACATCACGAAATAGCTGCGGTATTCGATCGGGGAGACAAAGTGGCGAAAAGCAAGTTCACCTGAGCGATAGTGGAATACCGGAAACGGATTGACGACCGCTATTCCCAGCCCTTCTTTGGCCAGATCGACAGCCGCGAATGACGTTGAAACTTCTGCCATGATACGCGGTTTACTGCGTTCTTGATTGAGTATCCTATCAAGCTGACTGCGACGAGCGTGGCGTTTTGAAATCGCGACAAAGGGTTGATTATGCAGGTCAATCGGATGCACTTCGTCTCGTTGCGCAAGCGGGTGGTCTGCGGTCATGACGCACACCGCCGATGACACGCGATAGGCTAGGGATTTGACGCCAGACCTTGCCAGTTCGATTCCCGTCAGGCCCAAATCGAAACGATCATCTAGTATGCCACGGGTAACCTCATCCGAGGTGTTCACTTCAAGGCTGACAAAGAAATGCGGGTTGATTGCTAGGAAACTGGCGATTTGGCTTACAAGGAAGCGATGAGCGTAAGTGGGTGGCGCAATCAGGCGAAGGGTCTCAGGCACCGGTTGGGCAGGGCCATCAATCCTGTCGAGCGCCTCGAACAGCGGGTCTAGACGGTGGTTCAGCCGAACGGCTTCTCTCGTTGGGCGCAATCGACCGGCTTCACGTTCGAATAAGTTGAGACCTGTGCGCGCTTCAAGGCTGCCGATCGAGCGGCTTATGGCGGATTGCGACAAACCCAGCCGTTCGGCAGCAGACGTTGTTGTTCCGCCCTGCATCAATGCACGAAGGGCCTGATATTCGGGCAAGCTGTGCCACGATTTGCGCGCCATTATAGCCCTCTTGCAGAAACCACATAGGAATATGCGTATAACTCATAGAGTTTCGACTCGTCCATGAAATAAAATTCGGTACTGTTGCGTTAACAAAAAATCCGGGGACTGTATTGAACGCTGCCACCACGCCTATAATATTTGATGGTCATAATGACGTGCTGCTGCAGCTCTATCGTGCAGGCGGTCTGTCAGCGTCGGAGAGCTTTGTCAGCGGGCGTGACGGTGCATTGGATGCGATCAAAGCGACGGCCGGCGGGTTTGGTGGCGGATTCTTCGCGGTTTATATCCCGTCGCCGTTGGACAATGCGTTCAAAATGGAAGAGATGGCAAAGCCAACCTACGACTTGCCATTGCCTGATGTCATCGATTGGGAAGACGCACTACCAACTGCCATGTCGATCGCGGCGATCCTTTTTGATCTGGAAAACAAGGGCGCATTGAAAGTCTGCCGCAGCGTTGCTGATATCCGCGTGGCACTGGCCGCTGGTCAGATTGCGGCAATCTTCCACATTGAAGGCGCCGAGGCTATTGACCCGGATCTGCACACGCTTGAAGTGCTGTATCAAGCGGGGCTGCGATCCATTGGCCCGGTCTGGAGCCGCCCGACCATCTTTGGCCATGGCGTGCCGTTCCGGTATCCCAGCGATCCCGATATCGGCCCCGGCCTGACGGATCATGGCCTAAGACTGGTCAAGCGGTGCGATGAGCTTGGAGTGATGATCGACTTGTCACACCTGAATGCCGCCGGGTTCTGGGACGTTGCTCGACATTCCACCAAGCCGCTGGTGGCCACGCACTCCAATGCCCACGGCATCTGCCCGCATTCGCGAAATCTGACGGATGACCAACTGGCGGCGATCAAAGATAGCGACGGCATGGTAGGCCTGAATTTTGCAGTGGCGTTCCTACGCGACGATGGTCGGATGATCGCCGATGTGCCGCTGAACCAAATGTTGCGGCATTTGGATTATCTAATTGAGCATCTGGGCGAGGATCGTGTCGGTATGGGCTCTGATTATGATGGGGCGATTGTACCAGAGGATGTGACGACCGTCGCTGATCTGCCTAATTTGAGAAAGGCCATGGCAAAGCACGGGTACGACGATGCGTTGATGACCAAGCTGTGCCACGGAAACTGGTTGCGCGTGCTCGAAAAAACCTGGGGGTCCTAACCTAGCCAAGCACGCTCGACATTATGGAAAACCAAACAGGAGAGGTAAAGAATTATGAATACTTTTAACCGCTTACTATCTACAGCGGCCATCAGCCTTGCGGTCGGATTAACCTCCGTTGCCGCCATCGCCGAAACGCCCGCAAACATGCTGGTGATCGCCAACCGGATTGACGACATCACCACAATTGATCCTGCACAAAGCTTTGAATTCGCAGGCTCTGATGTCAGCCGCAACATCTATAACAAACTGGTCAACTTTGACCCATTGAACTTGGATGCGGGCTATCAACCCGATCTCGCCGAAAGCTGGACAGTAAGCGAGGATGGCCGCACCATCACTTTCACCATGCGTGAAGGAGTCAAATTCCATTCGGGCAACCCGGTGCGCGCTGAAGATGCCGAGTTTTCGCTGCGCCGCGTCGTCACGTTGAACAAAACTCCATCTTTCATTCTGACACAATTTGGCTTCACCGCCGAGAATGTTGGCGACACTATAGTGGCCGAGGGCAATACCCTGCGCATTACGACGGACAAGCGTTATGCCACGTCCTTTGTATTGAACTGCCTCACCGCCACGATCGGCGGTATCGTCGACAAGGAAGTGGCGATGGCCAATGAAGTCGACGGCGATCTGGGCAACGCATGGCTCGCGACAAACTCTGCCGGGTCTGGTCCTTACGTGCTGCAGGGCTGGAAGCCGAACGAAAGCGTCACATTGGTCAGCAATCCTGACTATTATGGCGGTGCACCAGCAATGGAACGTGTGATTGTACGCCATGTGCAAGAAAGCGCGACCCAACGTCTGATGCTGGAACGCGGTGACATTGACGTCGCACGTAACCTGAACCCCGAAGATATCGCTGGTGCGCGCAGTGCAGACGGCGTTGCCATCGATGACGAATTACGTGGCCGATTGATGTATATTTCGGTCAACCAGAAGCACGAAATTCTGTCCAAACCCGAAGTGCGCCAAGCGATCAAATATCTGGTCGACTATGAAGGTATGCAGAACAGTTTTCTCAACGGTCAGTACACGATCCATCAGAACTTCTTGCCACGCACCTATCTGGGTGCTGTGGATGAGAATCCGTTCAGCCTGAATGTCGAAAAGGCCAAGGAATTGCTGGCATCTGCCGGCGTTGGCCCGTTCGAGATTGAAGTCGGCGTGCGTGAAGCACAAGAGCGAATTGAGATCGCTCAGTCGCTGCAAAACACGTTTGCGCAGGCAGGCATTACGCTGAACATCACAGTGGGGACCGCCAAGGCCATTCTGGGCCGTTACCGGGCACGGGAACTGGATATGTATATGGGTGCCTGGGGACCGGACTATCCGGATCCACACACTAATGCCGGCACATTTGCGTTTAACCCCGACAATACTGACGAAGCTGGAGCGACGGGCCTTCTGGCTTGGCGGAATGCTTGGGACACCGGTGGCCTGACGGCCAAAGTCGAAGCGGCTGTTGTCGAAGGCGACCGGGACACACGCGCACAGATGTATGCGGACATTCAAGCCGAATTTCGTGACATCGCGCCATTTGCAATCCTATTCCAAAAAATCGAGCAGACAGGCCGCAGTGAAGCGGTCCAGAACCTCAATCTGGGCGGTGCGATTACAGCCGTATCTTACTGGCCCGTTACCAAGTAAATGGCATTGGCAGAAAACAATAGCGAGGGGCGCCGTAAGGCGCCTCTTGAGCTTTGGATCAGAACCACGTTTCTGACGCTTGGCTCGATCATAGTGACCATGCTTGGCCTGATGTTCGTGACATTTATCATCGGACGGGTAATGCCGATTGATCCGGTTTTGGCGATTGTCGGCGAGCAGGCCTCTAAATCAACCTATGACGCAGCCTATGAGCAACTCGGACTGGACCGGCCGATCATCGTTCAGTTTGCCTATTACGTCTGGGACGTCATCCATGGTGATTTTGGCAAGTCCTTGCTGACTGCCCGCCCTGTCTCTCAAGACATTGCGCGGGTGTTTCCTGCGACTTTGGAGCTTGCCTCAATAGGCGTTTTCGCCGGAATCGTGCTCGGTGTGCCATTAGGCGTTGTTGCCGCCGTCAAGCGCGGATCGTGGATCGATCAGGTCGCAAGGGTCATCGCTCTGGTCGGCTATTCGATGCCAATCTTTTGGTTAGGCCTGATGGGCCTTTTGATTTTCTATGGAATTTTGGGTTGGGTCGGTGGCCCGGGCCGCGTCGGAATTTTCTATGTCGATATCGTGCCCTCAGTGACGGGCATGATCCTTGTCGATAGTATCCTCGACCGAAACTGGCTGGTCTTCAAAGACGCGCTAAGTCATATAGTGCTGCCTGCATCCCTTCTGGGCTATTATAGTCTCGCATATATCAGCCGCATGACGCGGTCATTTATGCTGGAACAATTGAGCGCCGAGTACATCACAACTGCACGCGTCAAAGGCATGTCGGAAAGCGCCGTGATCTGGCGTCATGCGTTCAAGAACATTCGCGTTCAACTGATCACCGTGATCGCGCTCAGTTATGCGAACCTGCTTGAAGGGTCTGTGCTGACCGAGATTATATTCAGCTGGCCTGGCATCGGTAGCTATATCACTACAGCGCTACTGTCTGCCGATATGAACGCTGTGATGGGCGGAACTGTCGTGGTTGGTCTGATCTTCATCCTACTCAATATCTTCTCAGATCTGCTCTACAAATTCTTCGATCCAAGGGCGAAGTAGATGGTGGATATCCAAACATGGCGTGCTTGGTTACTAACCGACACACCGACCTCTCGGCGGCATGCAAAACTATCGACTCTTTATCAAGGCTGGCTTTCGTTTCGCGGAAATACGATGGCGATGGTCGGGTTGTGGATCTTGACCCTTCTGGTGCTGACCGCCTTTGCAGCACCGTTGCTTGCCCCACATGACCCCTTTGCCCAAGATCTTGCCAACCGCCTGCAACCTCTGTGGTCTGACGGGCATGCTTTTGGCACTGACAGCCTTGGTCGTGATATACTCAGCCGCCTGATCTATGGCTCTCGCATCACGCTTTATATCGTCGCTTTAGTCGCCCTGATCGCCCCCATATCGGGCCTTCTGGTAGGGACTGTCGCGGGCTATGTTGGTGGCTGGACCGATCAAGTGCTCATGCGGATCACGGATATATTTCTGGCCTTTCCGCGCCTTGTTTTGGCATTGGCTTTTGTAGCAGCCTTGGGCGCAGGAATCGAAAATGCTGTTCTCGCAATCTCTCTGACAGCATGGCCACCCTATGCCCGTATCGCACGAGCAGAGACCTTAACGATACGATCCTCGGACTATATCAGCGCTATTCAGTTACAAGGTGCCGGCGCGATGCGCATCATCACCAAACATATCTGGCCGCTGTGCATCTCGTCTTTGATCGTGCGTGTGACGCTTGATATGGCGGGTATAATTCTTGCAGCCGCAGGTCTGGGTTTTCTGGGCCTTGGCGCGCAACCGCCCAGCCCGGAATGGGGTGCGATGATTTCTGAGGGGCGCAGGTTCATTCTCGATCATTGGTGGGTTGCCACAATGCCCGGCATGGCAATCTTCACAGTTTCTTTGGCCTTCAACTTGCTCGGTGACGGGCTTCGTGACGTGCTTGACCCGAAGGATAGTGAGAAGTGACGTTGTTGGATGTCGAAAACCTTTGGGTGAAATTCCCATCACGCCAAGGCGTCTTTGACGCAGTGCGAGGCGTGTCATTTACTTTGGGGCGCGAACGGCTTGGTATTGTGGGCGAGAGTGGGTCCGGCAAGTCAATGACAGGCCGCGCCATCCTACGCCTGATCCGTCCTCCGGGGATCGTGACCGCCGACCAGATCTCGCTGGAAGGTGACGATCTGATGCTGAAGTCTGAGCGCCAAATGCGCGACGTACGCGGCCAACGGATCTCCATGGTCATGCAGGACCCTAAGTTCTCTCTGAACCCGGTAATGACTATCGGCCAGCAGATCATCGAGGCCTACCGTCTACACAACAAAGCGAGAAAATCAGAGGCCTACGCTAAGTCGCTGGAGATGCTTGAAGCGGTCTCAATCCGGGATCCGGAACGCGTCATGCGCGCTTATCCGCACGAAATGTCGGGTGGAATGGGTCAACGTATTATGATTGCAATGATGCTGATCCCAAACCCCGAAATCCTTATCGCAGATGAACCGACCTCTGCTTTGGACGTCTCAGTTCAGCGGCAAGTTCTATCAATCATTGACAAGCTGGTCACGGATCGAGGCATGGGGCTAATTTTCATCAGTCACGATCTGAATCTTGTTGCTGACTTTTGCGATCGTGTGCTGATCATGTACTCGGGTCGCATTGTTGAGGTTTGCGACGCTGACAAGCTGCACGATGCGCAGCATCCCTATACGCGCGGACTACTCAATTCTTTGCCCCGTCTGGATGCTCCATGTGACAAACTGCAAGTGCTGAGCCGCGATCCAGCATGGTCCGAAGCCCCAAGTGTGAGTGCGCGCCTGTGAGTATGTTAAACGTGGATAATTTGAGTGTTTGGTTCGGGAACGGACGTGACCGTGTTGACGCGGTGAGAAACGCCAGCTTCAATGTAAATCGCGGTGCCAGTTTTGGTCTAGTCGGCGAAAGCGGGTCCGGAAAATCCACCATCCTGCGCGCGGTGATGGGGCTCACCCCGAACTGGTCTGGCGCGATTTCCGTCGACACGAAACCCGTCGACAAGACGCGCCAAAAGTCCTTCTACAAAGTCGTCCAGATGGTATTTCAGGACCCTTATGCGTCGCTGCACCCGCGCCATTCCGTGGATCAAGTATTGGGAGAGACACTCTATCTACACGGGTTTCGCGATATTGACGCCCGCGTTGTGAAGCTGCTGGATGATGTCGGTCTCGGCGGAAAATTTCGCTTTCGCTATCCACATCAACTGTCGGGCGGCCAAAGGCAACGCGTCGCTATCGCCCGCGCTTTGGCTCCGAAACCCAGCATCCTGCTGTTAGATGAGCCAACCTCAGCACTTGATGTATCGGTCCAAGCAGAGATCCTCAACCTGCTGACCGATTTGCGAACGGAACACGGATTGACCTATATAATGGTCTCTCATGACTTGTCCGTCGTGGGGCATATGTGTGAACAATTGGCCGTTATGAAAGATGGTGAGATTGTAGAGATCATGGAGGTTGAAACGCTGCGAAAGGCGCAAGCAAGCCACCCCTATTCGCAAGAATTGCTAGCGGCGTCGATCTGAGGGACTGATTTGCATTTCGGACGCCATTTTTTCTAAACTGGACTTTGGCCGCATTGCGGAAATTCGGAAATGGGAATCAAAGCTAACTTTCGCGGCAATAGACACCAATGGCTGCCCTTCCCAAATCTAATACGCTCTGCATACCCAGCTTGCGAAACGAGCTATGCCCGAAAGTTGGTGACGGCTTGATCAGGCGGCGTTTTGAAGTTGCTTGATCCCGTCCTTGAACTCAACCCCTTCAATGATCTCGGGCATTCGGTTTGCCCCGTCAAGTTTGCGCCATTTCGTCCGCGCTGACATCATCAGCTTGAACGCCATGGCGAGGCCGGTTTTGCGGCTGAGACCCCATTCATCCGCCCCGACTAGCACCAGAACACATTGTTTTTCCTCAGCCATTCGAGGTCGGAAGTAGACACCATCCATTGCCCGGCAGGCGCATCCACAGGATGCTGCCGAGAGGGGCGCCATGGAATGTGTTTGCTACTTGAGGGCATCACGCTCCAAGGCGCGCGCACAAACTGGCCTACTTTTACTCCGCCCTAGTGGCAGGATTTTACGCCTTCGGTGACTTGCCATCTGTCTTCTGATGGTCAAGATAGGTCCGGTGCATGTGCAGGTGGTATCGTGCTGCCGCTGCAAAAGATGGACCGGGACAGACCCATCAATACTCTCTAAAAAAGCCACACCCAGCGGCAACACATTCAATAAATGGTATCTGTTATCCGTTATTCAAGACGCGAGAACATATTGAAAAGTCGGCAGGACGATGCAGGCGTGGTTGTTGAGGGCTCAGGGGCAGTCAGGTCGACTGAACGAACAACATCATTTTCTGTCATGAAAACTGGACGCTATCGGATACCTGCAATTTGGGACATCGAGATGTTAAAGTGCGAACCAAGAGGAGATGTAGGTCCGCATGAAGATATTTGTCCTACTGTGTCTCGACATCGTTCAATTCAATACCCAAGTGAATGATCCTGCTTCAGGATGAGGATCCAATCATGCGCTTTGTCTTAAATCTATCTGCCTTTGCGTTCCTGATGCTCCTTGCACCCGTGGCCGCCTTAGCTGAGGATATTATGGTAGAGAATTTTGAGTTCCAACCGGAGGCCCGGTGGAGTTTTTTCACTGACCGAGTCATGGGCGGCGTGTCCACTGGGCAGGCTACCTTCGTAAGCGAAAACGGCGATCTCTATGCGCACATGACCGGGAAGGTGAGCACCGAAAACAACGGTGGATTCATCCAAATTCGAATGGAATTACCTAATGCTGCTCCTGAGGGTTCCTCGGGTGTGCGCCTATTGGTGCGTGGCAATGATCAAAGGTATTTCGTTCATCTTCGCACGCGTGGAACAATGCTTCCCTGGCAATATTACCAGGCCGGTTTCGAAGTGGCGCAAGATTGGACTGAGGTCCGATTGCCGTTCACAGCCTTTGAACCCTCCGGCAGGCTGCTTAGAAATGTACCGCGTGCAAGTAGCCTCAAATCCATTGGAATTGTTGCTTTTGGCCGCGAACATGACGCCCAAATCGACATCAAAGAGGTAGGTTTCTTCTGAGAGATTATCCCCACTTCCGGTGTTGCCAAGCTCAGGGTTCACGCCAAGCTTTGTGCAACTGAGTTGAAGAGAAGCGAATGCCCGAGAGGGCACTGGATTCATTTTGCCTAAATGCATCGAATCTCGTTCGCTTTACGGTCCTGAACCTCTATTCGCTCCACCCGTGCACATGTACGTCGCGTCCGGAGCGAACTTTCATAATCTTGACGGCGAGGTCGTCCCTCTCTTTGTCCCGTGTCCGGACTATTTCAGCCTTCAGCAATCGGGACATTGAGATGCATCAATCACACCGCCGCGATTGCAACTTGCTGTCTAATTCGGGGGTAGCGTGTCAGCCAATTTTGATGACGCGAGTAATTACATGCCGTTTGCTATTAGTGTGCCATGAGCACCTTCACGGCGGTCTGTTCCGTCATTGAACGCGTCGTGCCGCCAAAGACAAACTGTTGCAGCCGCGACCGACCGAAAGCTCCCATAACCACCAGATCGGCTCCAACCTCTGCGGCCCGGTGTCTTATACACGCGCCAATCTCCTCGCCGCCGCTAGGATATTGGTTAATAGTGACGGTGCAGCCCTGATGGCTCAGCCATTTTGCCAAATCGGCGCCGGGATCTTCA
>CAJQNG010000025.1 GCA_905479635.1 uncultured Boseongicola sp.
GTTGGTCGACGATCACCATGCCATCTGCGGTTTGTGCAATGATATAGTTTGCATGCACCTGCGCGCGCGCCGCGCCAAGTGGCAAGTCTTCCGAATGGGGGGCATTTTCGACGTCGTCTGTGCGCGCTGATGGTGCCTCAAACACCTGATCTGCTTCGGCAAATCCCGCCTGAGCGTGCGATGAGTACCCAGCCGCCGGGCGACGATCCATTTGGTAAATACGTGGGCCTTCAGCGGGCGTTTGGAACGCGCCGAGCGTCTCGCCCGCGACGGTCGTTGAGGCGCGGTGGCCTGCTTCGGCCAAGGCGTGTCGCAGCCCCGACACGATCAATCCGCGCGCCACTCCGGGATCGCGGAAGCGTACTTCGGATTTCGCCGGATGCACATTCACATCAACGAGTTGCGGGTCGCAGTCGATGAACAAGACGGCTGCGGGGTGCCGGTCGCGACTGAGGAAATCCATATAGGCGCCGCGAAGCGCTCCGATCAGCATTCTATCCCGGACGGGTCTGCCGTTCACGAACAGGTATTGCTGCACAGCCGAGCCACGCGAATACGTCGGCAAGGCGGCAAATCCGGTCATGTGGAGACCTTCACGCTCGGCATCGATGGCCAAGGCATTCTCGGCAAAGTCGCGCCCCAGCACAGTACGCAGGCGGCGCGACAGGGCTTCGACCGGAGAGCCGGTTTCAGCATCGGCGATGAACAGGGACCGGGCGGCGTCGGTTGCCTCGGTCAATGTGATCCGCAGATAGGGTTCGGCCATCGCAAGGCGTTTGACCACGTCTGTGACGGCCAGCATTTCGGCGCGATCGGTCCGCATGAATTTAAGGCGCGCGGGTGTGGCGTAGAAAAGATCGCGCAATTCCACGATGGTCCCTAGGCGACCGGCAGTGGGGCGCACGGTCGACATCGCGCCGCCTGACACTTCGATTTCAAAGGCGTCGTGACCTTCGATCCGCGAGGTGATGCGCAAACGTCCGACAGCGCCAAGTGAAGGCAAAGCCTCGCCACGAAATCCGAATGTGTGGATGTTCAACAAGTCTGTGCCGTCAATTTTCGAGGTGGCGTGACGCGACAATGCGAGCGGCAAATCAGCCCGCGAAATACCGCAGCCGTCGTCTTCGACACGGATAAGCCGCTTGCCGCCTTCAGCCACGGTGATGTCGATGCGTTTTGCGCCCGCATCGATTGCGTTTTCCACCAGTTCCTTAACAGCGGACGCCGGGCGCTCAACGACTTCACCTGCCGCAATCCGATTGATCGCGCCTTCGTCAAGCTGGCGAATTTGCAGGCGTGGCTGGCTTATGTTGGGGTCCGACGAATGCATGCCACTAGGGATAGCAGGGCGCAGGTCCCTCGTCCACGTCGAATGAACCGTTTCCTAAGGCATTCTAGCCTGCTAAACAGGGACGTGCGCCCCCCTTCGGAGACCAAATGGCCAATACACGCGCAATCGTCTTGATGACGGCTGCGATGGCGGCTTTCGCATCCAGCGATGCCTTCATCAACCGGGCGTCAGGAACGTTCCCTACGGGGCAATTATTTGCGGTCACTTCTCTGGCAAGCTTTGCGATTTTCTTCGTCGTCATGCTGAGGAATCGCGACGCACTTTTTACAAAAATGCTGTTCAACAAAGCGGTTATGATCCGCACTACTGGCGAGGTCTTTGGCTCGCTCGGCTATGTAATGGCGTTGACGCTGATCCCGCTTACAACAGCTTCGGCGATGCTTCAGGCGCAGCCCCTTGCCATGACGCTGGCCGCGGTATTTTTCCTTGGCGAACGTGTCGGTGCACGGCGATGGGCGGCCGTGGGTGTGGGATTTATCGGGGTCATCCTGATCATCCGACCCGGCGCAACTACATTTGATCCAAACATCTTGTGGACACTGCTTGGAATTATCGGTTTGACGGCCCGTGACCTTGGAACGCGCATGCTTCCCAAAGACGTGTCGACGCCTTTTGTATCGGCTTGGGCATTGATCCTTCTGTCATTGCTTGGGGTTGCGATCACGCCATTCACCGGCGCATGGCAACCCATTGACGCCGGTAATGTCGGCTGGTTGGCGGGCATTTCTGTCTTCGTCGCGATGGCGTTTTTCTTCATTAACGGCGCGCTTCGTATCGGTGAAGTGTCTGCGATTGCGCCATTTCGCTACACGCGTATGGTGTTTGCATTGGTGATTGCCATCCTCCTTCTTGGAGAGCAACCAGATGCGTTGACCTGGGCGGGGATCGCGCTGATTGTTGGGTCGGGTATCTATGCCTTTCTGCGCGAGCGTCAGATTGCACGGGCCACACAGGCCACCTGACGCGCACGCAGACTTGCGTATGTTAGCGATCACAGAACTCACTTTCCCCGACCGCCAAAGGGCTGTTATAGAGCAGCGAGATCACAATTAATCCGAGGGACACCATGAGCACGATCATCGACATCCACGCCCGAGAAATCCTCGACAGCCGCGGCAATCCGACGGTTGAGGTCGACCTCTATCTTGAAGACGGAACGATGGGCCGCGCAGCCGTGCCATCGGGCGCATCGACCGGCAAACATGAAGCGGTCGAAAAGCGTGACGGCGATAAGGCGCGCTATATGGGTAAAGGCGTTCTAGACGCGGTTGCGGCCGTGAACGGCGAGATCGCTGACGCGCTGGTAGGCTTCGATGCGACCGAGCAACAAGCCATCGACGCGGCGATGATCGAACTTGACGGGACTGACAACAAAGCCAGATTGGGCGCGAACGCGATTTTGGGTGTGTCACTTGCGGCTGCGAAGGCAGCGGCGGATTTTTCGATGCAGCCGCTGTATCGCTATGTGGGCGGAACGGCTGCGCGCGTCTTGCCCGTGCCGATGATGAACATCATCAACGGCGGCGAGCATGCAGACAATCCGATCGACATTCAGGAATTCATGATAATGCCGGTCAGCGCGGAAAATATCCGTGATGCGGTACGCATGGGCTCAGAGATTTTCCACACGCTGAAGAAAGAGCTGTCTGCGGCAGGTCTGTCGACCGGGATCGGTGATGAAGGTGGCTTTGCACCGAACCTTTCGTCCACCCGCGATGCGTTGGATTTCATTTTGCGTGCGGTTGAAAAGGCCGGATACACCCCGGGTGAAGATATCATGCTGGCGCTAGATTGTGCGGCGACCGAGTATTTCAAGGACGGGCGCTACGAGCTTTCTGGCGAAGGGAAATCGCTAGGCTCGGACGAGAACGTGGCCTACCTTGCAGCTTTGGTGAAGGATTACCCGATACTGTCGATTGAAGATGGCATGGACGAGGACGACTGGGACGGTTGGATTGCACTGAACCGCGAGCTTGGTGACAAGGTTCAGCTTGTCGGAGATGATCTGTTCGTGACCAATCCCGAGCGGCTTGCACGCGGCATCGAGGAAAAAGCTGCGAACTCGCTTTTGGTGAAAGTGAACCAGATCGGCACATTGTCCGAAACACTGATGGCAGTTGATATGGCGCACCGTGCGCGGATGACAGCAGTGATGTCGCATCGCTCGGGCGAGACCGAAGATGCGACGATAGCGGACCTCGCTGTGGCGACGAACTGTGGGCAGATCAAGACCGGATCGCTTGCGCGGTCCGATCGGTTGGCTAAATACAACCAATTGATCCGTATCGAAGAAATGCTCGAAGAAACCGCTGTTTATGCAGGTAAATCGATTCTGCGTTAAGGAATTTGTTCTGCGCGGGGCCCTTGGTGCTGGCACTGTGAAATACTATTTTGGGCAGGGTCTTCCCCTGCCCTTTTTCTTTGAGGAAGGCGTTCTATGACTGCCGATGATATCATCAAGAAACTGCGCTTGGAACCGCATCCTGAAGGCGGGTTTTACCGCCAGACATGGGAGGCCGACGACGCACCGCGAGCGTCCGGGACCTGCATCTATTTCCTTTTAACCGAGGGGCAGCGCAGCCACTGGCACCGGGTTGATGCGGTTGAGATCTGGCACTTTTACGCAGGTGATCCTTTGATTTTGCGGACTGCCGATACCGCAGATGGTCCGGTTAATTCGCTGGTTTTGGGCGCCAATTTGTCCGCCGGACAGGAACCGCAAGGGATTGTCGCGAAGGACGCGTGGCAGTCAGCCGAGACCACCGGCCCCTGGACGCTGGTTGGATGCACAGTGTCCCCGGGGTTTCGCTTTGACGGATTTGAGTTGGCACCGCCCGGATTTGACTTCACCTGAGGCAAAGGCCGCAGAGTCAGTCAGATCGCAGTCATCGACTTCAACGCGCCCGGGCGGCTGATTTGCCCGCCGCCGACGGGCGCCGCCACGCGCGTGGTTCCAGGGGCCGAGGTTGACATGCCCCGTGCAACGCGGACTGCGAGATACGCGAAAGCCTGCGCTTCAAGCATGTCTCCGTCGAGACCGGCCTCTTCGACCGGGGCCACGGGGCAGTCCAGCAATGCTGCAATCATTTCCATCAAAGCTGGGTTTTTGCGCCCCCCTCCCGTCACCCATGCTTGTTCCGGTGGCATGGGACATTGTGCGATACCTTTTGCGATGGCGCCCGCGGTGGCGGCGGCAAGAGTTGCGACGGCGTCCGCGTCTGAAAGGTCTGAAACCGCGTCGTTCCAGTCATGGAAATCATCGCGGTCTAGGGATTTTGGCGGCACCCGCCGGAAAAACTGCTCTTTCGCGAGGAGGTGTTCGAGGATGTCTCCGTCAACGACACCTGCTGCGGTGAGCGCACCATTTTTATCCATCCGCTGACCCAGTCGATCCGCCATAAGGTCATCGATACGTGCGTTGCCGGGACCCGTATCGAAGGCTAAAAGCGCACCCGGTGTCTCTGGGCTTTGCATGGCAGGGTCGATCCACGTCAGGTTCGCGACACCGCCGATATTGAGGAAGACGCAAGGCTTTTGGGCACCGATATGGCGGGACAATGCGAAGTGATAAAACGGCGCAAGCGGCGCGCCCTGTCCGCCTAATGCCATATCATTACTGCGAAAATCCCAGACGACAGGGGCGTCGAGAACCTCGGCCAGAAGCGCTCCGTTCCCTGCCTGATGTGTGTGTGCTGCCTCGGGGCGATGGGCGGTGGTCTGTCCGTGGAAGCCGATAAGGGCAGCATTCTTGAAACCCGAAAGCACTTCAGCATGGGCGGTTTCGACAACTTCAGCCGCAGCGGCGACGTCCGCGCCGTCCCATTTCCCCAAAGCCGCGCGTAAAGTGACCCGTTCGCTGTCGGTGTAAGCGCGATAGGCGGTGTCACCGAACTCGAAAACGGCCACGCCATCGGTCAGGATCATTGCCGCATCAACGCCATCCAGCGACGTGCCTGACATTGCGCCAAGTGCCCATATCGGTCCCGTGTTTGACATGCCTTCCCCTCACCCGCTCTGCGCTTTATACCCGCGCGAAAGCCTGAATACCTCGGGCGACAATCATAGACGATGGCCCATGACCTACCACCCAAAATCCGATTTTCTTGCCACGATCATTGAACGCGGCTTTCTGGCAGATTGTACCGACCTGCAATCGCTGGATAACGCGCTGATATCAGGAGTTGTGCCCGCCTATATCGGTTACGACGCGACAGCGAAGTCTCTACATGTGGGGCATTTGCTAAACATTATGTTGTTGCGCTGGTTCCAGAAAGCAGGCGGCAAGCCAATCACGTTGATGGGTGGCGGCACGACGAAGGTTGGCGATCCGTCGTTTCGTGCGGACGAAAGGCCCCTTCTGACGACTGCGCAGATCGACGACAATATCTCCGGCATGCAGCAGTCGTTTGCGCGATACCTGACGTATGGTGACGGGCCGAGCGATGCGATCATGCTGAACAACGCGGAATGGCTGGACACGCTGAAGTACCTCGATTTTCTGCGCGATATCGGGCGGCATTTTTCGGTCAACCGGATGCTGAGTTTTGAGAGCGTGAAGTCACGTCTTGATCGTGAACAATCGCTGTCATTCCTCGAGTTTAACTATATGATTTTGCAGGCTTACGACTTTTTGGAACTGAACCGGCGATATGGCTGCTTGCTGCAGATGGGTGGCTCGGATCAGTGGGGCAATATCGTCAATGGTATTGACCTTACGCGCCGGGTTCTGGAAAGCGAGATATTCGGACTGACGACGCCTTTGCTGACGACAAGCGACGGCCGCAAGATGGGCAAGTCGCAGGGCGGCGCGATCTGGTTGTCTGAAGATATGTTGTCGCCCTACGAGTTTTGGCAGTTCTGGCGCAACACGACGGACGCGGATGTGGGGCGGTTTTTGAAGCTTTACACTGAGTTGCCCGTAGAAGAGTGCACCCGCTTGGGCGCACTTGAAGGCTCCGAGATCAATGCCGCAAAGATACGCCTAGCCAACGAAGTAACGGCTTTGTTGCATGGGTCTGAGGCGGCGGAAACAGCTGAGGCCACATCGCGCGAAGTGTTTGAAAAGGGCGGTGTCGGGGATGATTTGCCGACACTGACCCTAACGGCTGACGACTTGGCCGACGGGATTTCTGTGGTGCAGGTTTTTGTGCGCGCGGGTCTTGCGAAGTCTGGCAAGGAAGCCAAGCGGTTGATCTCGGAGAATGGCGCGCGGATGGACGACACGCCTTTGACGGATGCTGGTTTAATGCTGGATGCGGTGGCCTTGGCATCGCCGGTGAAGTTGTCCGCGGGTAAGAAGCGGCACGCTTTGGTGGTTCTCGAACGCTAAATCTCCGCCTCGAAGGCTGAAGGGCGGCAATTGTCACCAGCCCCTCCTGTCGCGCGAGTGGTTCAGTTCAACTTCCAGTCTCCATCCGGAAAGAACGCGTGGAATGCGAACGCGAACATGACGTCGTGAGGCAGATCGTTGCCGCTTGCATCACGCACGCGCACTGTCCCCACATCGCGCCCGGCGCCGATGGTGTATTGGTCAAGGGCCGAGGCCTGCCCTGCCCGCCAGCTCAGTGTAATCCCATCTTGCGTAATCACTTCTTCTTCGCGCAGACGATCGAAGGTCCAGGCTTTTTCAGCAACGCGCACGACACGCATCAGGGCCGGAATATCGTGGGGTGGAAGTTCGCCTGAATAAAGGAATGGCCGCGTCGAGGTGTCGTAGCCAACATATGGATTACGGCCGTATTGGCGGGGCCAGCGCGGTTCGTCCATGACGAGGCCTTCGGGATTGCGCGCTTTGAATTCGGCCCAGCTTTCCATCCATGTTGGCAGTTGCGTCAATTCAACGCCGGTCAACTCCCCCACGATCCCCGTGCCAATGGCTTGCTGCCACCAGCTTTCGGTTTCGCGGTCATACATGACCATATCCGAGTTCCGAAGCTTGCCCGAGACGCCAAAGGTTAGGGTTTGGCCATCGACGCGGCGATCAAAGGTGATGCCAGAGTTGCACAAAGGGCAAAACGTGACCGCGATGGGGATGCCGTTCACCGTGTCGTTGGCGATCTCATGCCATGTGAGGTAGCGGATCGGATAGGTGCGTGGTTCGGCGCCGTCGATCTCGACCGTGATGACTGGTTCCATATCGACCAAGCGTGTTTCGCTTGCCGCAGGGATGAAGGACACTTCATCAAGGGCCGGAATGCCGTCTTTTGGCGGCCCACCTGACAAGATTTCCACCCAGTTTTCGACCGTGGTGTTTTCAAAGTCTGTGTTTGGCCATTCGAACTTCCAGAAGGACGGATCGGCATTGGCGGTAGACATGGCGCCTCCGATAGCAATGGCCGTGGCGGCGATAAGATGTGTCAGATGCATGGGGTCGCTCCTCCCGGAAAGATGGTGTGAGAAGAATGTGGCAGAGGAGCTGCCCTGGGCCTAGCCCTTATCACGCGAGGTTGATGGGACGGGAGAAACCGGATGATGCGTTGACAGGCGGAAAGGTGGCAGTCTTTGGTTCGCGTGAAGCAAAGGGACACACCGTGATGATAAACGACTATCTTTACGCGATAATTCCGGTGCCGCCTTTTATCTGGGTGGCCCTCCTCATGGCGGCCCTTGGCATCTTGAGTTGGCAGCGCTTTCGCGTCACCGCAGACGACGCGTTTCTGCTCAGCCACTCCTACGGTTTGGCGGTTGCGTTAACCGTTACGGCGGCCTCGGCACTTGCGCTGACTGCGGCGGACCGATTGTCGGGACCTGCCTGCCTTTTCGGGCATATCGGCCAGCTTTTCAGCATTCTGACAGCGTTGGTTGCTTTCGGTCTGGTGATCCGGGCGCTGATCGGTGGCAAGGATCGGGCCCGCGCTTATTTTCTCTGGCTGCTTCCACTTAACGCTGTCGCAACATCGATCCTCTTGAGATCGGCCGGGTCCTGCACAATCTAAGGACCCGGCCAAAGCTCTGTTATTTTGCTACCCTGACGCTCATCATCTGATCAGGTTCCCCGATCACAGAGCCATTGGCACCTTTGCCGAGCTTGATTGTATCTACTATGTCCATGCCTTCGACCACACGTCCAAAGACTGTGTATTGCCCATTCAGGAAATAGCCTTCGTCGAACATGATGAAGAACTGGCTGTTGGCGGAATTCGGGTCTTGGCTGCGTGCCATACCGACGATGCCACGATCAAACGGCACGTCCGAAAACTCGGCGCGAATTTCGCCACGCTCAGACCCTCCACGGCCCGCCATGCTCATATCGCCGCCGGCTTTGCCAAACTCAACATCGCCGGTTTGCGCCATGAAGCCTTCAATCACGCGGTGGAAGACGACGCCGTCATATGCGCCCTCTTCAGCCAAGGCTACGATTTGTGCCACATGCTCGGGTGCGATGTCTTCAAGAAGGTCGATCACAACCGTACCGCTGGTTTCCCCAGCTATTTCGATCACAAGGTTTGGGCCGGGACCGTCGGCTACATCCTGAGCCATGAGAGGCGACGTCGACAAAGCAAAAATAATCGCAAGTTTACGCATCAGCGGCCACCTTAACCGAGTGCATGCGATCCGGGTTCATCGGTGGCTCGCCGCGTGCAATGGCGTCGACGTGCTCCATGCCGGAAATGACCCGGCCATAGACCGTGTATTGACCATTCAGGAAAGCATTGTCGGAAAAATTGATGAAAAACTGGCTGTTGGCCGAGTCTGGGCTTTGGCTACGGGCCGCGCCGATGCTACCACGATCGTGCGGCAGTTTGGAAAATTCAGCAGGCACATCCGGCTTGTCAGAGCCACCAGTTCCCGCACGCCGCAGATCAAAGCCTTCAACAAAGTCACCGTGCTGAACGTCTCCGGTTTGCGCCATAAAACCGTCGATCACGCGGTGAAAAACAACGTTGTCGTATTCACCGGCGCGCGCCAACTCTTTCATACGTGCGCAGTGCTGCGGGGCCACGTCTGCCAAAAGCTCGATGGCAACGGTGCCGTCTTTGAGTTCAATCAAGATCGTGTTCTCAGGGTCTTTGTAGTCGGCCATCTGGCGCTCCTTTTTTTCGATTTGGCCGGACCCTAATGCGGGTGTCGACTGAGGAAAAGGGTGAAAGGCGCGGAACCGCCTGTTGACCTGCGCGACGGCTGGGATAGGGAATGGGAAACCCAGAGCGATAAGGAGAGCGGATATGGCATGGAAAACCCTCGATGATATGGATCTGAACGGAAAGCTGGTGCTGACGCGTGTCGACCTGAATGTGCCAATGGACGGGACGACGGTCACTGACACGACCCGCATCGAACGGATCGTGCCGACGATCACGGATATTATTGCCAAGGGCGGCACGCCGGTGATGCTTGCGCATTTCGGCCGCCCAAAAGGGCAGCCAAACCCCAATATGTCATTGCGCCTTGTGGTCCCGGCCCTGACGTCGGCCTTGGGCCGTGAAGTGACATTTGTTGAACACCCGGATCGCGCGAGCCTTGATGCCTTGCCGGAAGGGGCTGTCGTTCTGGTCGAGAACACCCGATTTTCTGTCATGGAAGAAGCCAACGATCCGCGCATGTCCGGGTTTTTGGCAACGCTGGGCGATGTATATTGCAATGATGCGTTTTCTGCGGCGCACCGCGCGCATGCCTCGACCGAAGGCGTCGCGCATTTGCTTCCGGCATGCGCCGGACGGTTGATGGCGGCCGAATTGAAAGCGCTTGAGGCCGCATTAAGTGCTCCGGAACGACCGGTTGTGGCTGTTGTGGGCGGTGCGAAGGTGTCAACTAAGCTTGATCTTCTGGGCAATCTGGTGCGCAAGGTCGATACTTTGGTGATCGGCGGCGGCATGGCGAATACGTTTCTTGCCGCTCAGGGTTACGGCGTCGGAAAGTCCCTGGCGGAGCATGACATGGCCGACACAGCCCGCGAAATCATGGCCAAGGCTGAAGAAGCGGCTTGTGAGATAATCCTGCCCATTGATGTGGTGTGTGCGACAGAATTTGCGGAAGGAGCCGACAATATCACGGTTGCCGCAGATGCATGCCCGTCTGATCGGATGATCCTAGATGCGGGTCCAAGGTCGGTCGCACGAGTGGCTGAAGTTTTTGAAGGCGCAAAGACCTTGATCTGGAACGGACCACTTGGGGCTTTCGAAATTGCTCCCTTTGACGCGGCGACCAATGCGGCTGCGGCGCATGCTGCGAAGTTGACCCGTGACGGCAAGCTGATTTCGGTGGCCGGCGGTGGCGACACGGTCGCGGCGTTGAATAAGGCCGGTGCAGCGGACGACTTCACCTATATCTCGTCGGCGGGTGGGGCTTTCCTTGAATGGATGGAAGGCAAAACTTTGCCGGGAGTTGCCGCTCTCGAACAGGGCTAGAAGGCGGCGGGCGATTTGCGTAAAAGCAGACGAAACTCAGATCACGAGGATATCATGGCGAACGAACAACAAGCAGAACAGATGCGCTCGGGTCAAGGCTTTATTGCGGCTCTTGATCAATCGGGTGGCTCGTCCCCAAAGGCCCTGAAGCTATACGGTGTCGAGGAAGACGCGTATTCTTCGGACGCCGAGATGTATGACCAGATCCACGCTATGCGCGCGCGCATTGTGGCGGCCCCTGCGTTCAACGGCGACAAGGTCATCGGAGCCATCTTGTTCGAGATGACGATGGATCGCGCATTCGCAGGTAAGCCCGCGGCAGAATATCTATGGTCTGAAAAGCGCGTTGTGCCGTTCCTGAAATGCGACAAGGGACTTGAGGCGCAGGCCAACGGCGTGCAGCTAATGAAGGCGATCCCTGACCTGGATGCGCTTTTGGCGCGTGCGGTTGGTAAGGGCGTTTTCGGCACGAAGATGCGCTCGGTTATTAACGCCGCCGATCAGACCGGTATTGCTGCAATTGTCGCGCAGCAGTTTGAGATCGGTCGCCAAATTCTTGGCCATGGGCTTATGCCGATCCTTGAGCCGGAAGTGACCATCACGATTTCAGACAAGGCGGACGCCGAGGCGATCTTGCAGGACGAGATCCTCAAAGCTCTGGACGCGCTGCCCGAGGGCACAGAAGTTATGCTGAAACTGTCGCTGCCAACGGTTGCCAATTTCTACGCGCCGCTGATTGCGCATCCGAAGGTGATGCGCGTCGTGGCATTGTCGGGTGGGTATGCGCGCGACGACGCAAACGCCCTTCTTGCCCAGAACACCGGCATGATAGCATCGTTCAGCCGCGCGCTTAGTGAAGGCCTGTCGGCACGACAGTCAGACGCGGACTTCAACACGACAATCGCAAGCGCCATCGACGAGATTTATCACGCCTCGATTACCTGATAGCGCCATTTGATGTCAGAATGTACCGCCGCGCCTGAAACGGGGGCGGCGAAATCGTGCTTGGGCCCTAAAAAAGGAATTCCCAGTCCGCGTTGGTTGTGTCACATTATCGAAACAATCGCTCCGTAAGAGAGCAACCAGAGGCAGTAAATGAGCACCACCCCAAAGCGACCCACAATCGGTGTCGTCGTGTATTTCGCGGCAATGTTTTCGCTTGGGCTGTATTTCACATTTGCCAGCGTGCAGGGAGACTTTGGCTTGTTCCGCCGTGTCCAGATAGATGCCGAAGCCGCCTCCCTGGCTCTTGAGAAAGACCGTCTGGCCGTCGAGGTTGCCAGTCTTGAAAACAAGACAAAGCGGATGTCGGATGACTACCTTGATCTTGATCTCCTCGACCAGCAGGCGCGTGATATTCTTGGCCTGATCCGGTCAGACGAGATTGCATTGAATTAGGGGGCGGGCTGTCAGCTTTGTGGACATTCTGGCGCTTCGCCGAAGTCTTCCGGTCATAGCTTTCGCTATTTTTGCGCTCTTTGATTTCGCGATTGATTGGGCAGGACATGCGGAGAGAGACAAAAACTGGACATAGATTGGACATTGCTCAAGAATTAGCAAAATCTATTTATGAATTTTGAAGCTTCTGCAGGAAATGGCGATGAACCGAGTATGACGCAGGTTTCTGGGGAGTTGCGGGTTGATTTCGTCAGCGGCGCGGTCGCACATCGACTTCGGTTTGGAGGGGGGCGTGGGCAAGCGCTGGCAAAAGCGATGGGATTGCGCGCGGGTAAAACACCAATGATTGTTGATGCAACGGCGGGCTTGGGACGAGACTCATTTTTATTGGCGTCGCTGGGAGCACAGGTCGTCATGATCGAACGGTCAGAAAAAATGCATTCTTTGTTGGTTCAAGGCATGGATCGAGCCTTCAAAGAGGGAGGCGAATTTCGCGAGATTATTGGTCGCATGACGCTTCTGAAGGGAGATGCCAAGGATTTGCTGCCTGAGATGCCTTGCGAGGCAATCCTGCTTGATCCAATGCATCCTCCACGTAAAAACTCAGCGCTGGTGAAGCGCGAATTACGGCAAGTTCGCGAGATCGTTGGAGCGGACGATGACGCTGTTGATTTGGTGCGTGTGGCGCTCAAGAACGCGCGAAATCGAGTGGTCTTGAAATGGCCCGCGAAGGTTGATCCGATCGAAGGAATACAGGCGTGTTCCCACCGAATACACGGAAAATCAACGCGTTACGATGTCTTTATGGTAGGGTGAGGAACGCACTACGGGCCGTATTGTTTGGTGAAGGCGCCTGTAACGAAGGTCTGATTTCCGCCGAAAGTGTCGAATGTCCAAAAAGGGCTCACAACGGCCCCTCAGATGAGCAATACTCGCTGGCAATATAAGCACTCGCCCACCCTTGCGCACCGCGCATAACGGCATTTCTGCTCCGCGACGCATTTGCGCGTGCTTTCCGCAAAATCATGGTGTAGGAAATGGTTTAACGCTGAACTATTTTGCACCACCTAGGGAGGAAGTCGTCCATGGCCGCAAAGCGGGCAACGCGCAAATCGAATGTCTCGAAAGAGGAACTCCTGAAATTTTACCGCGAGATGCTGCTTATCCGCCGGTTTGAGGAAAAGGCGGGCCAACTATACGGCATGGGCCTGATTGGCGGTTTCTGCCACCTCTATATCGGGCAGGAAGCGGTAGTTGTCGGCCTTGAGGCCAACACCGAGGAAGGCGACAAACGCGTCACCACCTATCGCGACCACGGGCACATGCTTGCCTGCGGGATGGACCCGAAGGGCGTTATGGCCGAATTGACCGGCCGCTCGGACGGTTATTCGCGTGGCAAGGGTGGCTCGATGCACATGTTCTCGAAGGACGCAAACTTCTATGGCGGCCACGGGATTGTTGGCGCAAACGTGCCACTGGGTGCGGGACTGGCGCTTTCGGATAAATACAAAGGCAATGACCGCGTGACGTTCACCTACTTCGGGGACGGCGCTGCAAACCAGGGCCAAGTTTACGAGGCCTACAACATGGCCGAAATCTGGGAATTGCCTGTTATTTTTGTCATTGAAAACAACGGCTATGCGATGGGAACCTCGGTCAAGCGGGCGACCAAGTCACCGTCGCTTTGGCAGCGTGGTGCGGCCTACGGCATCGAGGGCGAAGAAGTCGACGGCATGGATGTGCTGGCGGTGAAAGAAGCCGGTGCACGCGCAATCGAATTCTGCCGATCCGGCAAGGGCCCATATATTCTTGAGGTTAAGACTTACCGCTACCGCGGCCATTCAATGTCAGACCCGGCGAAGTATCGCACACGCGAAGAAGTGCAGAAGATGCGCGAAGAGCGTGACGCAATCGAGCAGGTGCGCAAGCGCTTGCTGGAAGGTGACGCGACCGAGGACCAGCTGAAGGCGATCGACAAAGAGATCAAGGAGATCGTGAATGAGGCGGCGGAGTACGCAAAAGAGAGCCCGGAGCCCGATTTGAGCGAGCTTTGGACAGACATTTACGTCGACGCAGACGCGTCGCAGAACGCATAAGGGGAGGATCAACGACATGGCAACTGAAATTCTTATGCCCGCGCTTTCCCCGACTATGGAAGAAGGCACACTTGCAAAATGGCTTGTGAAAGAGGGCGATACCGTTTCGTCCGGAGACATTCTGGCCGAAATTGAAACCGACAAGGCAACGATGGAATTTGAAGCCGTCGATGAAGGCATTGTGGGTAAGATCCTTGTGCCCGATGGCACCGAGGGTGTGTCCGTCAACACGCCAATCGCTGTGATGATTGAGGAAGGCGAAAGCGCCGACCACATTCAGGTCTCAGCTGCTCCGGCTGCGGCTGCGGCTGAAGCGCCTGCCGCAGCCCCTGCCCCAGTGGCAACGGCTCCTGCAGCGCCCAAAGCGTCAGTATCGGTCGAACCCGACTACCCGGACGGCACCGAGATGGTGCCTACAACCGTGCGTGAAGCCCTTCGCGATGCGATGGCCGAAGAGATGCGCCGTGATGACACTGTTTTCCTAATGGGCGAAGAAGTTGCCGAATATCAGGGCGCCTACAAGATCTCCCAAGGCCTGCTGGACGAGTTCGGCGCAAAGCGTGTGATAGACACACCGATCACCGAGCACGGCTTTACCGGCATTGCGGTTGGTGCATCTTGGGGCGGTCTGCGTCCGATTGTCGAATTCATGACGTGGAACTTTGCAATGCAGGGCATTGACCAGATCATCAACTCGGCCGCCAAGACGCTTTATATGTCGGGCGGCCAGATGGGCTCTCCGATTGTGTTTCGTGGCCCAAACGGGGCAGCGGCGCGGGTTGGTGCACAGCACTCTCAGGATTACGCGGCGTGGTATGCGTCTGTTCCTGGGCTTTACGTGGTGCAGCCATATTCGGCAGCAGATGCGAAGGGTCTTTTAAAACAGGCAATCCGCGATCCGAACCCGGTCGTGTTCCTTGAAAACGAGATGATATACGGCAAGTCGTTTGATGTGCCGAAGATGGATGATTTCACGATTCCGTTCGGCAAAGCTCGCATTTGGCGGGAAGGAGAAGATGTGACGATCGTCTCTTGGGGTATCGGCATGAGCTATTCCCTGCAAGCTGCCGACGAACTGGCCAAAGAAGGTATCTCGGCCGAGGTCATCGACCTGCGCACTTTGCGGCCTTTGGACATCGCGACGGTGATCCGCTCGGTTCAAAAGACGAACCGTTGCGTGACGGTTGAAGAAGGCTGGCCGGTTGCGTCGATGTCGGACCATATCGGGTCCGAGATTATGCGCGAGGCGTTTGACTATCTGGATGCGCCGGTACTGGCGTGTACGGGTAAAGACGTGCCAATGCCCTATGCTGCAAACCTTGAGAAGCTGGCGCTGACATCCACAAAGGAAGTCATCGACGCAGTCAAGGCTGTGACGTACCGGTAAGATGGAAGTTCACGGCATCGACATGACCCGCGAAGCCTATCGTATTTCGACCGAGATAAACGGGATCGACGTCCCGGGTTTTGTGCCGGAGGGCTTGGTGATGGAGATGCTGGGGATCAGCCGTCGGCCGGGACATGGCGAGGTCTATGCCTGGCTTGAGAAACATTTCGCGGCTGTTGAGGCCGCGCTGAACAAACGACATTCCGGGTCCGTGCCTAAGCGGCCATTCGACCGGATAACACTTGCGGAGGAAGCCTGATGCCAACCGAAATTCCGATGCCCGCCCTCAGCCCTACGATGGAGGAAGGCACACTTGCCAAGTGGCTTGTGAAAGAAGGCGATACGGTCGCGTCTGGTGACCTTCTGGCCGAAATCGAAACCGATAAAGCGACGATGGAATTCGAAGCCGTAGACGAAGGCGTCATCGGCAAGATTTTGGTGGCCGAAGGGTCCGAAGGCGTTCCTGTGAACACGGCAATTGCGATTTTATTGGAAGACGGCGAAAGCGCCCAAGACATTGGCGCGACCGCTGCGGTTCCTGCTGCAGCAGCGGCGGCCCCTGTTCCACAAGCTGCTCCGGCTGAAGTGGCTGCTCCGGCAGCAGCGCCTCCGGCGGCCCCGGTTGCAGCGGATGGCTCACGCCTGTTTGCCTCGCCACTGGCGCGCCGGATCGCGAAGAACAAAGGTCTCGACCTTGCGCAGATCAAAGGATCAGGCCCCAAAGGCAGGATCGTGAAAGCGGATGTTGAGAATGCAGACGCGACTGCAGCCCCTGCGGCGGCAGCTCCGAAAGCGGCGGCTCCTGCAGCGGCAGCATCTACGGGTCCAAGCACAGAGCAGGTTCTGAAGATGTATCAGGGCCGCGAGTTTGAAGAAGTGAAGCTGGACGGCATGCGCAAAACGATTGCCGCACGCCTGACAGAAGCCAAGCAGACGATCCCGCACTTCTATCTGCGGCGCGATATCAAGCTGGATGCATTGCTGAAATTCCGCGCCCAATTGAACAAGCAATTGGAATCTCGGGGCGTGAAGCTGTCGGTCAACGACTTCATCATCAAAGCCAGCGCGATTGCGCTTCAGCAGGTGCCAGACGCGAACGCTGTCTGGGCCGGTGATCGGACGCTGAAGCTGAAGCCATCGGATGTGGCCGTCGCTGTGGCTATTGAGGGCGGTTTGTTCACTCCGGTTCTGAAAGACGCCGACATGAAGTCGCTGTCGGCTTTGTCGGCCGAGATGAAAGACCTTGCAGCCCGCGCGCGGGATCGCAAACTTGCGCCCGAGGAATACATGGGCGGCAGCTTTGCTATTTCGAACCTTGGGATGTTCGGCATCGATAACTTTGACGCGGTGATCAACCCACCGCACGGTGGCATTCTGGCCGTCGGTGCGGGTACCAAAAAACCGATTGTCGGAGATGATGGCGAACTGACCGTTGCGACGGTTATGTCGGTGACATTGAGCGTCGATCACCGAGTGATTGACGGGGCACTTGGTGCGCAATTGCTAAATGCAATCAAGGACAACCTTGAGAACCCGGTCGCAATGCTTGCGTGATCCAATTCTGCTCCGAATAGGGGCTATATGACCAAAACAAGGGTCGCATTTGACATCAGTCAATGCGGCCCTTGTCTATTTCAGGTCTTCGTTTTCCGGACAAGACCGACGGGAGCCTTTACATGAACTGGAAATCACATCTGGATGACACAAGCGCAGCACTCGCGGCCTTTAGAACCGCGCATCCCGAGACAGGTGCGGGCTTCACCGGCCTGCACCGCGCAACGATGGCTGAGGGCAGCATGAGTGTGCGTGAAAAGGAACTCGTGGCGCTTGGGATTGGAATTGCAAAGCAATGCGTCGACTGCATCGGCTTTCATGTGCAGTCAGCAGCAAAAGCAGGTGCGAGCCGGGATGATGTGGCAGATACCGTGTCCGTTGCCGTGATGATGGGCGGTGGGCCCGCTTATATGTATGGCGTCAAAGCGCTTGAAGCCTATGACCAGTTGATCGGGCCCACCGCAGTCTAGGCAAACTACATCTGACAACCGGGCGTGGATTTCGACAGCGCTTCTTCCTCGGCGTTCATGTCCTCGACGATGTCGTCGAACAGCGGCGTTGAAAGATAACGCTCCCCTGTGTCGGGCAACATGCAAAGGATCACCGACCCTTCCAGTGCAGTTTCGGCAATTTTCATCGACACCGCGAAAGTCGCCCCGCCGGAGATGCCCGTGAGGATGCCTTCTTCTGCCGCTAGACGTTTCGCCCAGGCGATCCCGTCGGCGCCCGTGACGGGAAGTAATTCATCGTAGTAATTGCCGTCGATGGCCTCTTGCAGAACGTAAGGAATGAAATCCGGCGTCCAGCCCTGGATCGGATGGGGCGCCCAGGCAGGGTGGCCACTCTCGGGGGCGTTTGCCGCGTTGCGCTCCTGGGGAGTGCCCGAGGCGATCAAAGCCGCGTTGTCCGGTTCCGTTAGGATGATTTTGGTGTCTGGGCGTTCTTTACGCAGGACACGCGAAACACCCGAAACCGTTCCGCCAGTGCCGTACCCCGTGACGAAATAATCAAGCCGCTCGCCTTCGAAATCGCCAATAATCTCGCGTCCTGTGGTCGTTTCGTGGATGTCGGCGTTGTCCGCGGTCTCGAACTGACCGGCAAGGAACCAGTCATTTTTCTCGGCCAGTTCAACTGCCTTCTTATACATGCCAACGGCTTTTTCGGCCCGTGGTGTCAGAACAACTTTAGCACCCAGAAAACGCATCAGGCGGCGGCGCTCGATGGAAAAGCTGTCGGCCATGATAATCACTAGCGGATATCCCTTGGCCGCACAAACCATCGCAAGGCCGATACCTGTGTTGCCTGACGTAGCCTCGACAACTGTCTGACCCGGCTTCAGGCGCCCGTCTTGTTCAGCCGCTTCAATGATCGAAAGCGCCAGACGGTCTTTTACAGAGGCCGCAGGGTTAAAGGCCTCGAACTTGACGTAAATCGTGACGTTCTTGGGCGCGATCCGGTTGATGCGGATAACGGGCGTGTCGCCGACAGTATCCACGATCGAATTGTAGCGGCGGCCGCGGCCGTTGGTCTGCCTGGTTGCCATGAGATGATCCCCCTTGCTGGCGTGTCGTTCACCGCCAAAACTGACGGCCAATTCGCGAAGGCGCAAGGGGAAGGTCTCGGAAAGGTGGGATAGCTCGTGTTTGAAGGCCTGATGCGAATCGCTATCCCGGCCATTGGCTATTGCCCGGGACAGCCGTTAAGTATCTGATCCATGCTCAATGCGGGTTGATCACATCCGGCTTCTCCAACGATTTTCGCCGGCACACCAGCAACCGTTTTGCACGGTGGAACCTCTTCCAAAACAACCGAACCTGCCGCGATGCGCGAGCAGGACCCAACGGTGATATTGCCCAGAACATGCGCGCCAGCCCCGATAAGAACGCCATTGCCGATCTTGGGGTGACGGTCATCATCCTCTTTGCCCGTTCCGCCAAGCGTGACGGAATGGAGCATCGAAACATTGTCGCCGACCACGGCGGTTTCACCAATGACGATGGAATGCGCGTGGTCGATCATCAGACCCTTGCCGATGATGGCTGCGGGGTGAATGTCGACGCCAAAAACCTCACTGACGCGGGCCTGGATGAAATACGCAATGTCCCGGCGCCCTTGTTCCCAAAGCCAATGCCCAACTCGGTAGGCTTGCACGGCCTGGAACCCTTTGAAGTAAAGGAGCGGCTGCATCAGGCTGTGGCAGGCGGCGTCACGCTCGAAAATCGCAACAAGGTCCGCGCGCGCAGCCTCGCCCAATGCCGGAGCCGTCTCATAGGCTTCGTCAGCGATCTCCCGCAGGATTTGCGCCGACATCTCAGTCGACGACAGCTTCATGGCGAGGCGGTAACTTAGAGCACGCTCAAGCGAGGCGTGGTGCAGAATGCTTGAATGGACAAGACCACCAATCAGTGGCTCTTTCAGGACAGCAGCGCGCGCTTCCTGCGCAATCTGGTCCCAGACAGGATCAAGTTTTCGGGGTTTACGCTGTAGCTCGGCCATGACCAAATCCTTTTCACTGCCTCGCGGCACTTACAGCATATAGACATGTGCACGTAACCTGAAAAGGCATTTGCAACAAAATGCGAGGACAAGGATGGACTTGAGCGATGCGAAAAAGGTTCTAGAAACAGAACTCATTGCGCTTGAACGCGACGATGCGCTTGGCGCTGACGACCAAAAAACGGTGACGCTGGACCAGCAATCGGTCGGACGGCTCAGCCGAATGGACGCCATGCAGCGTCAGGCCATGGCGCAAGCCACCGCTCGTCGACGCGCCGGGCGACGGCACCGAATCATCGCTGCTTTGAAACGCTTGGAAGAGGGAGAGTTTGGCCACTGCCAGGATTGCGGAGACGACATTGCAGCCGGTCGGATTGCGTTGGACCCGACCGTCAGTCTGTGTCTGTCCTGCGCAAATGGCTGACGCGGACGATGCCCGCGGCAGCGTCCGCGTCAGCAAAACGCACGGCAAGGCGAAATGTGCCCGTGCCGTCAAAAATCGCCGCCGGTTGCGGTCAAAAGAAGGTCCGCCGCATAGTCCGGAAGCAGGGTTCCCGTAATCCCACGCGCCCAGGCGCCCGCTCGGACGCCGATCCCGCTGACATATCTGTTTGCCCTGCCCACCACGCCATTCTCAAAGCCGCTAGCTCCACCGATGTCCGAAATTTCTCCCCCTAGGCCGTACACCGTCATCGTTCTTGGTCGTCAGCGCCAACCACGCGTTAGCCGTCTGATCTGCCGTCACATAAAGCCACGAGAGCCGCGTCACGGGCGGCTCTCTAAGTATCGTCCACCGACCCGCACCCGAACCTGATAGGCCTCGGTCACCTCGCCCAATGGTGTATCGCTCAGATCCCAAGGATCGCCGTCAACGCGCGATTTCCGTTCCACGACACCGCAACATCGCCCGCCCCGGTGCGCGCCCAAAACAAATGAACCGGCTGATAGGGCCTCAGCCCGACACCCTTGGCCGCATGCTCAAGCGTTCGACACGCGGGGTGATCCACGGCTTTTGACACTGATCCAACCCGATAGACGCACGCAAAATCGCGCTGCACCGGCGAGATCGGCAGCTGCACGGCACTTGTGTCCAGTACGACAAGCACCGATCCGACTGGCCAGACATCAGGAATGGCACCGTCCGTGCCGCGCTGACCGCGAAGAAAAACGGTCCTACAACCAATGCCCGCGCATAGTTCTCACCATCACTCCAAAGCGCCGAAGTCCCCGGAAAATGCGGAAAGGGCCGCATGTCACATGCCCAGACAAACATCCGATCGGGATTGACCATCTTGCCCGCATAAAGCGCGGCTTCCGGGTTGTCGTCCGGTTCTCTCCAGAACTCCGCCATGGCCCGCAGATATTGCATCTGAATAACCTAATCGCGCCCGCCGTTTGAATACTTTGGCAACGCGCCATCTGACGACTTCCGATCAGGAAGTTTGTTGGGCTGATTGGTCGCTCTATCAATAGCCCAACAGCCGATTTCATCGATCCATGCCGCATCAAACTGCGGCCCTCGAAATCATGCGCCGAAAAAACCTGCGCGACCACTTCGTTTGGCCAAACCAACCGACGCCTCGCAGCCTCCCCCAGACCAGCTTTCGATACTCAGGCGAACAAGTAAGAATATCGTTTTCCCGAAGCACAATCACATCGCGCGCCGGATTCAAGGTCTCCCCAACTAAGGCCACGCGCTTCGAGCGCCAAGGCTGCAAAGGCTCCGAGCCTTCAACCTCGACGCGGACCCCCAAGAATCAACCACGTGCGCCAGTCCCCTCCGGGCGGCAACTGATGCGGCAAGGCCCTCACGACATCGCCAAGCAGGTTTACTCAGAAACGTCTTCTGGGCCTCAGGAGTCGCGATTGCGATCAAGCCTGCGCCCAAGGTCGTTGCGGATCGCGTCGAAATTATGGGGCTTTTTTGAAAAGACCCTGCCAGAAATCTGGAAACGTTTGTCATTCGTCAGAATCTCTTGGGATCACTGTCGCGCGGGTTTTTGCAAATATCACTCTGGCGCTTGGAGTATCGGTCTCGTCCAGCGGCTCTGCTGCGCGCATCTGTCCCGTTGCCGTAACGAACGCCACAAGCAAATCGCGCAGGATCCGCTCACTCTGCTAGAGAAGCCGACGCGATGCATCGGCTCCGGTCTGCCGGTGGGGTCATCGGTCATGACGGGGTCCTATCTATTTGGGGAATGCAGCAGGCAGTTCTGGTTAAAACGCACAACGGGATATCCGCGAGCCGCGCTCTGCCACCTATCCTATCTTGCTTCTAGGTATACCCAAGATCGCGCAAAACGTTAACTCTAAGATATTGATGTAATTATCATAATTCCGAGACGTGCAATTATCAAAAGGGTATTTTTGGTGCCCGGACGGATAAACTCCCAAGTAGTCAACGCGCTACTGGTTCACCCGCTCCGCTTCGATCTTGCGCCACTGCGCAACATTGGCGTTATGCTCGGCCAGCGTCACAGCAAACGCATGCCCGCCCGTCCCATCTGCTACAAAGAAAATGTAGTCCGTATCATCGGGATCAAGCGCCGCCTGAATGCTCGCAAGCCCCGGATTCGCAATCGGAGTCGGCGGCAACCCAGAAATCACATATGTATTCCACGGAGTTTCACGCCGCAGCTCGCTCTGCCGGATACCGCGCCCCAAAACTCCCTCACCTCGCGTGATCCCGTAAATCACTGTCGGGTCCGTCTGCAGCCGAATGCCCTGTCGCAACCGATTGGCAAACACGCTTGCCACAACGCCACGCTCGTCCGGCACGGATGTCTCTTTCTCAATGATCGAGGCCAGGATCAACGCCTCCTCAGGCGTGTCCACCGGCGCATCCTCAGCTCGGTTCTCCCAGGCTTCCGTCAACCGTATCGACTGAATAGCGACCATCGAATTCAGGAACTCCGCCCGATCCTGCCCCAGGCGCACCTCGTAACCATCCGGCGCCAATGTCCCCTCAGCCGGAACATCTGCAACCTCGCCCTCGAACAAATCAAACGCCCGGATCGCATCCACGACCTGCCAGCTGGTCACGCCTTCCGCGATCACCACGCGATACCGTGTTGCCACATCGTCCAATGCGCTCACATAAGACACGGGTCGCTCATCCGCCGCCGGATCAAACTCCGCCGTTATCTCAAACTCCTGCGTGGACGCATCCAACTCGCGCACCCGCACAGTCTTTGAATTCACCGAAATCCGGTAAATCACTTCCGTGCCACAGGTCGACACCCCATCGCCGGTGATCTCGTCCACAATCTGCGCCATCGACGCGCCCTCTTGAATAAGGAAAGACCCCGCCTTCAGATCATTGGCCTTCTCGGAATAGTCAGCCCCCAGCCGGTAAATCGTCGCGTTTGCAATCGCACCCTTGTCAGACAGACTCGACGCCACACGCCGCATATTGCTGCCCGGAGTAACTTGAAAACAAATCGCGTCGTTCAAAGGCCCAACGGCCTCATATTGCCGCTGCGCCCATGTAAGCCCCCCAAAAGCCATGACAAGCGCAACAATCATCAATGTCAGAACATTGGACGCCAGATTGCGCCACATCAGACGTCAACCCGTCCCATAACCAGCGACGCATTCGTGCCGCCAAACCCAAACGAGTTCGACAAAGCCACGTTGATCTTCCGCTCGCGTTTCGCATTCGGCGCCAAATCCAGCTTCGGCTCGACCGCCGGGTCATCCAGATTGATCGTCGGCGGTGCCACCTGATCGCGCATAGCAAGCACGCAGAAGATAGCCTCTACCGACCCCGCAGCCCCCAAAAGGTGACCAATCGACGATTTAGTCGACGACATCGTGGCCGCAGCCGCCGCATCGCCCATCACACGCTCAACCGCGCCAAGCTCAATAGTATCCGCCATCGTCGACGTGCCGTGAGCATTGATGTAATCAATATCCGCCCCCGAAAGCTTGGCCGAGCGCAAAGCCGCGCGCATCGCGCGCTCCCCGCCCTCGCCAGTCTCGGAAGGTGCGGTGATGTGATACGCATCGCCCGACAAACCATAGCCCAAAATCTCGGCGTAAATCTTCGCCCCGCGTGCCTTCGCGTGCTCGTATTCTTCCAACACAACAATGCCCGCACCTTCGCCCATGACAAAACCGTCCCGATCCACATCATAGGGCCGCGACGCTTTGGTCGGATCATCGCCGCGCTTTGTCGAAAGCGCCTTACAAGCGTTAAACCCGGCGATGCCTATCTCGCAAATCGGGCTTTCGGCCCCACCCGCCACCATCACATCCGCGTCGTCCAGCATGATAAGACGTGCCGCATCGCCGATGGCGTGTGCCCCTGTAGAACAGGCCGTCACTACCGCATGGTTCGGCCCCTTAAAGCCAAACCGGATCGACACCTGCCCCGACACAAGATTTATTAGTGAACCCGGAATAAAGAACGGCGAGACCCGACGGGGGCCGCGTTCTTTCAGCAAGATCGCGGTCTCGGCAATCGACTGCAAACCACCGATGCCAGACCCAATCATGACACCGGTGCGCTCAAGGCTTTCGGTGTCCGTTGGCGCCCAACCAGAATCCGTCACAGCCTGAACCGCAGCGGCCATCCCGTAAATGATGAAATCGTCGACCTTACGCTGGTCTTTCGGCTCCATCCAGTCATCAGGATTGAACGTCCCGTCCGACCCATCGCCGCGCGGGATTTCGCACGCATATGTTGTGCCCAGGTGGCTCGCGTCAAAACGCGAAATCGGTCCCGCGCCAGACTGACCGTCAAGAATACGGCTCCACGTTTCCTCAACACCACATGCAAGTGGCGTTACCATTCCTAGTCCTGTGACGACGACCCGACGCATGCGTGTTCTCCGGTTCTCAATGCCATTGCAAAACTCATACACGGCGCGCGAAAGGCGCGCAATCAAGCCGCGCATCTACCCGCCAACATCAAAGACAAAGCCCGCGTTAAGACGAAAAACCCACCGCCCTAAACGGCAGGCCGTCGACCCCGCACCCTAAGATTGCCCCCATGCCATCGTTCCATCTAAAGCGTCTTCCCGCCACACTTCTGGTCAGCTATCTCGCAGGGGGCTCTGCGCTCGCTTGCGAGGCGGCGCGCGAACTTTCGGGATTTGGCAAGCTTTACGATCAGCTCCTGAAATCCCAAAGCCAAAGTTATTGGCAAACCAATGGCACCGCGCTTTCCGCAAATTTACACTCCATCGACGCAATTGCACTTGGCCGGGCGAAGGCGCCTTGGCCGTGTTAAATGCCGCATGGATCAACCGCGACAGCATACGTCCCGAACCGCTGAAAACCTGAACTACGTGGACCGACTTGTGGCCTCAACCGGCTGCGATATCGAGCCGATCAATGTGACGCAATCTGGCGATGATGCTGCCGAAACGTCGGGCAGTGACCGCGACGCGGTTGCGACAAAAGACAATCCGTCCAAGACTCGATTGGCACGCCTTGCGCTGGCATTGGCCATTTTTTTGCCGATCTTTGCAGGTGTCGGCACGGCCGGAGCCACCCAGTTTCTGCGTGGCCGCGCGCCTACGATCGGGCGCGCTAAACGCATGTTCAGACGCCCTGCGATCATTCCGGTCCTTGTATCTAAACAAAAAAACGCGCCCGAAATGGCCGGTGCGGTCGATATCTCACGAGGCGGCGTGAAGCTCTTATGGAAACGTAAGGCTCTTTTGGAGGAACGCCCCGTCTGTCGGCGCAGCTCTCGCCATTGGTTTCGGCGAGATTAATTGTGCAGCTCGGATAATCTGGTCGAATACCTATTTTGCGGGTGCCAAATTCGATAGCCTGCTGTCCCCGGAAGACCTGAACTCCGCCCTCAACCGAAACAACAACCTTGGAGACTGGCAAACGAAAAACGGCGCCCCGAAGGACGCCGCTCATAATCTTCAGAAAGCTGCGGTTTAAGCGGCTTCTTTTATGAATTTCACTGCATCGCCAAAGCTCTGAATGGTTTCTGCGGCGTCATCAGGAATTTCGATCCCGAATTCTTCTTCGAACGCCATAACCAGCTCAACGGTATCAAGGCTGTCAGCGCCCAGATCATCGATGAACGATGCGTTCTCAACGACTTTAGCTTCTTCAACGCCTAGATGCTCGACGACGATCTTGCGCGTGCGATCTTCAATGTCGCTCATGTCAGTTCCTCACATTCTTTCGGGGTCTCGGCCCGACTATTGATAATTTCGCCGTTTGAAAGGCGAGTGAGCCGGACATTCTAAGCCCCGACCAAGATGAGCGTCCGCTATATCAAATCCCCGTGAAAGGCAAATAATATAATGTGGCGCCACAGCCAGCTATAACATGGCCATTCCGCCATTCACATGCAACGTCGCACCTGTAATATATCCCGCTTCCCCGCTCGCCAGATACACCACCGCCGACGCAATCTCATCCGCCTCGCCCATCCGACCCATCGGGACTTGCGTCAAAATAGCTCCCTTCTGATCGTCGCTCAGCCTGTCGGTCATCGCAGTCGTAATGAACCCCGGAGCCACGCAATTTACGGTAATGCCACGGCTCGCCACTTCATAGGCCAATGACTTCGACATGCCGACCAATCCCGCCTTTGAGGCCGCATAATTCGCCTGCCCCGGATTTCCCGTCGCGCCAACCACAGAGGTGATATTCACAATCCGCCCCCAGCGCGCCTTCATCATGCCCCGCACGACCCCCTTCGCCAGAACCATCGCCGACGTCAGGTTCACCTGCAAAACGCTGGACCATTCCTCATCCGACATGCGCATGAACAAATTGTCCCGCGTGATGCCTGCATTGTTCACCAGAATATCGACCGAGCCCATGGCCTCTACAGCCGCCTTCGGCAATGCCGCCACCGCCTCCGGATCGCTCAGATTGCACGGCAAAAGATGCGCGCGCGCGCCCAATTCCGCTGCCAAAGCCTCCAACGACTCGACCCGCGTACCCGACAGCCCCACAACAGCGCCACGCGCATGCAGTCCCCGCGCAATTGCCGCGCCGATACCGCCAGAGGCGCCGGTGACCAAAGCCGCCCGTCCGCTCAAATCAAACATGTTCCTGCCCTTCTTCTTGTTCTTCGTTCATATTTTTTCTGAGGGAAGACGGCGCTTCCCAGAAATCGCCCGTCTAGCCCTTCAAAGCCTCAACCGCCGCCACGACATCGCCGGATGTCCCAACAGTCCGCGTCTTCGCTTCAATGGCAATCCGACGGATCATGCCCGACAAAGCTTTGCCCGCACCGATTTCCCAAAACGCCGTCACACCACCCTCACCGGCCATCCACTCCACGCTCTCGCGCCAGCGCACCGCCTGCGTGACCTGCTCCACCAACAGCGACGCAATATCAGTCGCATCGCTGCAAGGGCGCGCCAAAACATTCACGACCACAGGCACCCTCAAATAATTCATATCGACATCGCCCAACGCTGCCGCCATCTCGCGGGCCGCAGGCTCCATTAGTTCGCAATGAAACGGAGCCGACACCGGAAGCATCAACGCCCGCTTAGCGCCGCGCTCCTTGGCCAAAACCGCAGCTCTCTCGACAGCTGCCTTATGTCCCGAAACCACCACTTGAGCCGGATCGTTATCATTCGCCACCGCGCAAACTTCTCCCTCAGCCGCATCGGCCGCAACGCCGCGCACTGCCTCAATATCAAGCCCCAGGATCGCCGCCATCGCCCCGACACCAACGGGAACAGCCGCCTGCATCGCGAGCCCACGCCGCCTAAGCAGTTTCGCCGTATCCGCCACCGAAAACGCCCCGGCAGCACACAACGCAGAATACTCGCCCAACGAATGCCCTGCCACGAACGACACATCCGCTATCGACACGCCTTCGGCCTCCAAGGCCCGCAAAGCGGCAATCGAGGTCGCCATCAACGCAGGTTGCGCGTTTTGCGTCAGGGTCAAAGCCTCCTGTTCCCCTTCCCAGATCAGCGTCGACAAATTCTCGCCTAACGCTTCGTCAACTTCATCGAAAACCGCGCGAGCTGCCGGGTAAGCCTCTGCCAGATCGCGCCCCATCCCAATGGTTTGCGCACCCTGTCCCGGAAATACAAATGCCAAGCTCATGAAGGTCCCCTTCCTGTTTTCTTTGGTCTAAGGGCCACAAGGATCACGTGCAAGCCGCGTACATGGCTCATCCCGCGTGAAACCCCGGACAAAATCGTTTCGCAAAACGACAACCCACCCAGGCGTTAACATGTACATTTAGCATTTTTCGGGGGAAACATGATTTTCAACTCAACAACCAAAGCAACGCGGCGCCGTTCCGCTTTCGCACTCACCGCCTGTGGTGGCAGCAGCGGCGCATAGATAGTTCCAGTTATTGCAGGCAAGGAGATCATTTCCCCGGCCAACTAAGTCGGCAAAACATTTCCGATCCGCTATGCAGCGGCCAACTTCGATACCAATACGCTTGAACGCAAAACGGGCGCGGTACGTTTC